>JALERT010000027.1 GCA_022764445.1 Lachnospiraceae bacterium
AGCAGTATTGTATATGAAAGGTTCAGGTACAGTTAAGGGATTTGCAACTACTCTTGCAATGGGTATTATACTTTCTATGTTCACGGCACTTTTCATCACAAAGATTATATTGAATGCAATGTATGCTCTTGGTGTTGATGATGTTAAGTACTTTGGTGTTGAAAAGGCAAGAAAGCAGATACAGTTTGTTAAGAACAAGTCTAAGTTCTTTGCAATATCAGGTGTCATGATCGTAGCATGTATTGTAATGCTTGTTGTTAATGGTACAACATCAAGAACAAATGGTCATATATTAAATTATGGTCTTGATTTCCTTGGTGGTACAACATATGATATACCATTTGGTAAAGACACAAAGATTGACGGAAATCTTAAGAAAGAGATAGAGTCAAAAGTAAAAAATATAGGTGGATCAAATGATATAGTTATTTCTGAGGTTGCAGGCTCAAACAATCTTACAGTAAAGACTGTAGAGCTTTCAGAAACTCAGCGTAAACAGCTTACAGATGACCTTTCAAAGTCATATAATATTGATGCAAAAGACATTCAGATTGAAAGTATAAGTGCATCCGTATCAGGAGAGATGAAGCGAAATGCTGTTGTAGCTGTAGTTATAGCTGCTATATGTATGCTTATATATATCTGGTTCAGATTTAAAGACATTATATTTGCAGGAAGTGCGGTTCTTGCGCTTCTCCATGATGTTATCTGTGTATTACTTGTATATGCAGCTGCAAAGATTTCTGTGGGTAATACCTTTATCGCATGTATGCTTACTATAGTAGGTTACTCTATCAATGCGACAATCGTTATATTCGACCGTATAAGAGAAAATCTTGGTACACGTACAAGTGAAGAAGCTCTTGAGGGTATAGTTAATGATAGTATTACACAGACTCTTACAAGAAGTATCAATACATCACTTACAACATTCTTTATGGTATTTATGCTTGCATTACTTGGCGTAGATTCAGTAAAAGATTTCGCAATACCTCTTCTTGTAGGTATCGTATGTGGTGGTTATTCTTCAGTATGTATCACAGGTACATTATGGTATACAATTAAAAAGAAGTTTCATGGGAAGACAGGAAACTCAAAAAAGACAGCTAAGAAATAATAATCGCAGATAAACTTAAATAATAATATATAAGAAAATAAAATAGAGCAGGTTCCTCGTATATGAGGTCCCTGCTCTATTTGTTAAGTCTTTGAAGTGTATTATTTTTTATTGGTTGCGACGAAGGAAGCCCACTCTCCGAGGGTATTCTTTTCTATTATAGTAAAGTTATTATCAAGAAGTGCCTTTTCCACATCATCAGCCTTCTCAAGAAGTATACCTGAGGAGATAAATAGTCCACCTGGTTTTATGAAGTCACCGATACATTCTGATAAAGGAATGATTACATCTGCGAGTATATTGGCTACAGCTATGTCCACTTGTCCATTACACATTTCTTTAACAGGTGATGTGTCCTCAAGTATATTAGCATTTATTGCTTTAATTCTTTCAGGATCTATGTGGTTTATAGAGGCGTTTTCTATGGTTGCCTCTACGGCACAAGGATCTATATCAAGGCAGTATGCCGATTTTGCACCACAAAGAAGTGATGATATGGCAAGTATACCGCTTCCGCATCCCGCATCAAGAATAGTAGTGGTATCTTTTATATATTTACGAAGTGACTGAAGACAGAGCTTTGTCGTTTCATGTGTGCCGGTACCGAATGCAGAGCCGGGGTCTATTTCAAGGATTATATCATTTTCACCGGCATAATCAGGAATATCCTCCCACGTCGGTTTTATGATAATATCATCAGCTACGCGGAAAGGTTTGAAGTTTTCTTTCCATTTATCTTTCCACTGAGAGTCATCCTCGATGGAGTATTCAATAAAAGGAACAGTGATTTTAAAATACTTTTTCTTGGCTTTAACTTTTTTCTTAATCTTTTTAATAAGCTCGTCGGGCTGAACGACAGGTGTAGAATCGTTCATCTCGGCATCACGTATTGATGAGCCCGTACTGTAAAAATCCTTTTCAGTGTTGTCGGGAGCTTCTGTATAAAAGGTAAGAACTGATTTACCGTCATCAGGTCCCAGATCTGCCGGTATATCCGTATACATTTTCTTTTCATCATTTTCAGAGAGAGGAACATGGTCGGTTATCTCGAATCCATATATTCCCAGCTCAGTAAGTATATCTCCAATTGTATCAGCGTCATCAGTCGTTGTATGCACCTTATATTTAATCCATTTCATATAAAAATCTCCAATCTTATTTTTGTGTAATGTTGCCATAACTAAGACATAAAATCACTTTTTTGGTGGTTGTGTAGTACATATAAAGTAGTATATCAGAACCAGTGTGGTATGAAAAGGTGGGTAGTAAAGATTAGTGGTATCTGTTATAATTGAGGTTACTGTACACTGGCAGGTTGAAATGTTTTGTCAGCTTTGTTAATACTAGGATTTTATACTGATACAGCACATGCGAACTGAAAATAAATAGAAAATAGGATGTGTTGAAAAAAGAAAAGAGGATAAATAAGTTGAAAAAATGGGTGACTACAAGATGTAATGCAGATTTTGCAATGATTGCGAGAAGATATAAGATATCTGAGGTTATGGCAGAAGTTCTTGTAAAAAGAGGGCTTCATACATGGAATGCAATGGACATGTATCTTTTCCCGGATATGGATGCTATGTACGATCCAAAGCTTATGAAGGATCTTGTTAAGGCTGCTGATATACTTAAGGAGAAAATTGCTGCCGGGAAAAAGATTCTTGTTATCGGCGATTATGACGTTGACGGGATAATGTCATCTTATATACTTGTGAATGGTATAAAAAGACTCGGGGGAAGTGTATCATACAGGATACCTCACAGGGTTAAAGATGGTTATGGTATAAGAGATTATATGGTTGAAGAAGCTTATAACCAGGGGATAGACTGTATAATTACATGTGATAATGGCATTTCTGCCGTCGAAGCTGCTGACAAAGCTAAAGAACTTGAAATAACGTATATACTTACAGACCATCATGAAGTTCCATCTGATGAAAATGGGGAAATTATCCCAAAGGCAGATGCAGTAGTGAATCCAAAGCAGAAAGAATGTAAATATCCATATAAAATGTTATGCGGTGCAGGAATTGCATACAAGCTTATGAGCTATATTTATGAAGAAAAAGGTGACAAATCATATCAGAAGGAACTTCTTCCTTTTGCAGCGATAGCAACTGTATGTGATGTTGTTCCACTTGAGGATGAAAACAGGATAATAGTAAGCAATGGTCTAAAGATGCTTGCAGATAAGAATGATATTAAATGTGTGGGACTTAAAGCATTGATTGATGCACAGGGGATAGAAAGAGAGTTAAGCTCATATGACCTGGGATTCCGCATAGGACCATGCCTAAATGCGGCGGGAAGACTTGAAGATGCTAAGATAGGACTTGAACTTCTTCTTGAAAATGATATTAGCAGCGCAGGGAAGATGGCAAATGAGCTCGTAGCCTTAAATGAAGATAGAAAGGAACTTACGGCTGCTGCAACCAATAATGCAATAAAGCAGATAGAAAGCACAAATGCACTTAACGATCCAGTACTTGTGATTTATATAGAAGGGTGTCATGAAAGTGTTGCCGGTATAGTAGCAGGAAGAATACGTGAGAAATATTACAGACCAACGTATATTCTTACGGATGGAGAGAAGGGACTTAAAGGTTCAGGAAGATCTATTCCCGGATATCACATGCAGCAGGCATTATTAAAGTGTAAAGAACTTCTTACGGAATTTGGCGGTCATGCACTTGCTGCCGGTTTCTCACTTCCAAAAGAAAATCTGGAGATTTTCAGAAAGACGTTAAATGAACAGTGCAATCTTAAGGAAGAAGAGCTTATAGAAACTGTTACATTTGACAAAGAACTTCCTTTTAAAGATGTATCTTCAGGTCTTGTAGAACAGCTTAAGTACATGGAGCCATTTGGTGAGAAAAATCCTGGAGCATTATTTGCCAAAAGAAATGTTATAGTCAAATCGGTCTATATGTGTGGAAAAGAGAATCAGATAGCAAGACTTAAATTAATGGATGATGGAAGTGTATATGATGCGGTAGATTTCAGGGCAGAGGAACATATAGGTCCTGCCATAGAAGAAAGATATGGAAGTGGTGTATGGGAAGATATGAAAGCAGGAAAATGCGGTCAGAGTATAGATGTTCTTTATGTTCCTGATATCAATGACAGATATGGCAATGTACAGTTTAAGATAGTTGACTGTAGATAATAAAAGAAAAACATGAAATAATGGTGATTGTATGGGAGAAAAAGAAGAGTTATTAAAAGTAGGAGAATATAATCCTAAGTTTAATGAGGTTTTAGGAATTAAAATTGAAGAATTAGAAATATATAGGTCAAAAGGCTTACCTTCGCACATGGTTAAGCGAAAACATTTTAAGTGTTTGAAGTATATTGATTATATACCTGATATAATATTAGAACCTGACTATATAGGTGTGAATCCGAATGAACAAGATACAAGTATAGAACTTGTTAAAAGATATTCGGATAATGTTATGATCGGTATCAAGCTGGATACAGATGGAAAATATCTATATGTTTCAACTATGCATGACATACAAGAATCAAAAATATCAAGACGATTGCACAGTGGAAGACTTAAGGAATTTTCGTCAAAAGTACAGAAAGATAACACAAATGATATAGTGTAAACTGTAACCTGATACAGGAATATTCATTGACAATACTAAAAAAGAATAGTATATTATAAATAAAAAAGAATATGTTAATAACAAGCATAATTATTTTGAGGTCGGAAATGGTTCCCGACGCACTCCGAGAAGAGTACCTGAGATGATGGATACACCGCCCATCCAAGATAATTATGCTTTTATTTTTAAAATTAGTATGATAAAATAGGATTACAGTTATTAAAAAATACATCGTAAAATAAAGAAAAGAGGCAGTTATGGCGGGTATTTCAGCGATAAATGGTTTATCAGGACTTAGTGATACTGACCTTTATTATCAGTATCTTATCAATAATAATTCAACAAGCACGATGCTTAATGCTATAAATGGAAATAGCTCAGATAACAGTACAAGTGCACTTAATTCACTTGGTTCGTTAGGAACGTTAGGTTCGCTGTCAGGGCTTGGTACAGAAAGTACAGTACAGAGTTTTGCAAGCGTGCTTCAATCATATATTGGTAAACAGGCAGAGAAGTCAGCTTCCATGGCTGATTCACTGTCTGGTATAATAAAGCAGGCGGAAGATGAAGGAGATACTTCTTCTGTATCGTATAAGACAGTTAAGGAATTGTACGAATACTTTAAGAATGAATCACAGACTTCTGCATCAGGTATTCTTGCTTCACTTTATGGAAGTAATAATGCAGCTGCTTCATCAAAAACTTCTGCATCAGTTAATGCAGGTTCATCTACGCCTGATTATTCATCATCAGTGGAATTTGATGAGTTTGACTTTGACGAACTTGAGAAGCAGTTAGATGCATCAATGCAGTCATCCATGAGTTATACAGGTATTAATATGTAGTTATATATAAAAAAAGAACAACTCTTACGTGCTGGCGTGGTGGGCTGTTCTTTTTGCTTATATGGTTCTTGAATAGCTACAATATTTTTACATAAGATTATTCATATGCATAAAATCATATCGTATTTTTAATTTAGAAAAAATGCTTACAAGTATTCGTGTCGGTATATATATCATTAGAATAACAGATGGTATTTTTCTTAAAAATAATGAATATAAATTAAAGCGGTTTATAGCTAACTGCCATGCTACCAATAATAACACAGTAAAAGTAAATGAATACTTTTCTGAATTGTATTTGTGCATTGTAAACCTGTATTTTTTTGCCGTAGGAAGAAGCAAAAAGTTTTCTACGGCATCATTTGTTGATTTGTTGTATAAACCATATCTTATTATGGAAGGAGAAAAAAGCATTGAAGCAATTATGTAAGCTGGTGTAGGTCTCATTGGATAAAAGATTACTATTAAAATTGCCAGTGCAAGAAATTTAGCGACAATAAGTCCTATATAATTGCTTATAAGCTTCAGTTCTTTATTAATCTTTTGTGAATCGGCCATGATAATCTCCATTCTTTGATTGTTGGATTTATTATAAATCAAAAGAGAGGGTTAGTCAAAAATGGCTTTCATTAAGGAAATGTTACATAGATGGCTGAACTGTTACCATTGTAACGTTACAGTTCACACCTAACATTCCCTACATTCATAAAACCTGCCAGCAGTTGTTATATTTAAAAAGTAGTATAGTTATGGACTGCTGTCAGTCGCTGCGATGCAGCTTTTGTTTTATTCATTAAGGAAATGTTAGGCTATTCCACTATATCAGCACTATATAATACAACAAGCAAGCTTGAATATTATATAGTACTGATATAGTGTGAACTGTAACATTGTAACAAAAATTTAAAAAAATATACTTTGAAATTAATTGAAAATAGTATATAATAAAATAGAATATGTTTAATTTAGTTTTACATTGGGAAAAATAGAAGAACAAGTTGCGTTTGAAAGGAGAAAATAAGATGGTAGGCAGTGATATTGGAATTGATCTTGGTACAGCTAATGTGCTTGTATATATAAAGGGAAAAGGTGTTGTTTTAAGAGAGCCTTCAGTAGTAGCGTTTGATCGTGATACTAATAAAATTAAAGCGATAGGTGAAGAAGCAAGACTTATGCTCGGTCGTACACCGGGTAATATTGTTGCAGTTCGTCCATTACGTCAGGGTGTTATATCTGACTATACGGTAACAGAGAAGATGCTTCGTTATTTCATTCAGAAGTCATGCGGCAGAACACGTTTCAGAAAGCCACGTATCAGCGTAGGTGTTCCAAGTGGTGTTACAGAAGTAGAGAAGAAAGCTGTTGAGGATGCAACATACGAGGCAGGCGCAAGAGAAGTTGCTATTATAGAAGAGCCAATTGCAGCAGCAATAGGAGCAGGTATTGATATTTCAAGACCATGTGGCAATATGATCGTAGATATAGGCGGAGGTACTTCTGATATAGCTGTTATCTCACTTGGTGGTACGGTTGTTAGTACATCAATTAAAGTTGCAGGAGACAATTTTGACGAAGCAATAGTTCGTTATATGAGAAAGAATCATAACCTTCTTATAGGAGAGAGAACAGCAGAAGAAATAAAAATTACAATCGGTTCTGCATATAAGAGACCGGAAGTTGTTTCTATGGATGTAAGAGGACGTAACCTTGTCACAGGTCTTCCAAAGACAATTACTGTGACATCTGATGAAACATTAGAAGCTCTTAAGGAAATAACATCACAGATTGTTGAAGCTGTTCACAGTGTACTTGAGAAAACTCCACCTGAACTTGCAGCCGATGTTTCTGACAGAGGTATTGTTCTTACAGGTGGCGGAAGTCTTCTTTATGGATTAGAAGAACTTATCGAAGAAAGAACAGGTATTACTACAATGACGGCTGAAGATCCTATGACAGCTGTTGCTATAGGAACTGGTAAGTTTGTGGAATTCCTCAGTGGAAAACGTGATGATGATAATTAATTTTATATAAATGGTGTGAACTGTAACTATAAAAATGACGATATAGTTTATGTATTTATAAAAAGCATCCCGGGCAAGGAGGAATTGTATGGTTAGAGGGTTATATACTGCTTATACGGGTATGGCCAATGAGCAGAAGAGATTAGATATTATATCTAATAATCTTGCTAATTCTGCTACTGTTGGATATAAAGAAGAAAATGTAACAAATCAGTCTTTTAAGCAGATGCTGGCTGTAAAGATTCGTGACGGCTCAAATGGTTATGTTGATGAGCCTATCGGAACAATGAGTCTTGGAGTCAAGATAGGTGAAACATATATGAACTGGGGTCAGGGTTCGCTTCGTGAGACAGATAAAACATATGATATTGCCATTGAAGGCAAAGGTTTCTTTAAGATAAAAGTCATGGATAAAGATGGCAATGAGGAAATTATGTACACAAGAAATGGTCAGTTTACAATTACGGCAGATGGACATGTCGTTGATTTCGATGGTAATTATCTTCAGGGTTCAGGTGGAGATTTACAGATACCGACTGATGCATCTGATATTGCCATTAAATCAGATGGTTCTGTATACGCAGACGGTCAGTTGATTGATAAAATAGAACTTGCAGATTTTGAGGATTACAATTATCTTAAGCTGTATGGTGAAAATATGTACAGGGCAGTAGACGGTGCAACACCAAAAGCATCCACTGCAACAATGCTTCAGGGATTTACCGAACAGTCCAATGTAAATGTAATCGATGAAATGGTTTCTATGATTACTATTACAAGAGCATATGAAGCAGGTCAGAAAATGATAAAAACACAGGATGAGCTTCTTGGAAAGGCAGTTAACGACGTAGGAAGAGTATAAAATGATTTTAGCTGCACTGGCAGCAGATGGGGGTTTATTATGATGAGAG
Source organism: Lachnospiraceae bacterium (assembly GCA_022764445.1). Classification (GTDB taxonomy): domain Bacteria; phylum Bacillota; class Clostridia; order Lachnospirales; family Lachnospiraceae; genus Butyribacter. The sequence goes on from JALERT010000027.1 coordinate 8,509, forward strand.
CACTTTGGACTGCAGCTTCAGGAATGAAAGCCCAGCAGACCAGTATGGATAATATTTCAAACAATCTTGCCAATATTAATACGACAGGTTTCAAGAAAGAGACAGTTGGTTTTCAGTCGCTTTTATACCAGACTCTGCAGGAGACGACGACAAATGCCAATGGTGAGCCTAAGCCGATTGGTGCTCAGGTAGGTCTTGGTGTTAAGGTCGCATCTATATCAACATCTTTTGATCAGGGAACACCGATGGAAACGGGAGGAGATTTTGATTTCCTCATACAGGGCAAAGGCTTATTTATGATTGAGATGCCAGATGGATCTACCGGATATACACGTAATGGTCATTTTGTGATGGCTATTAATTCAGAGGGTGGAATGAGTCTGACGACATCAGAAGGCTATTCAGTACTTGACGGACAGGGAAAACCTATTAAGTTTGAACCGGATGTTGATGTATCTAAGCTTAATTTTGATAATTATGGCAATGTAATGTATGAAGATAATAATGGAAATTACCAGAATACAGGAGTTACATTAGGTCTGGCCCAGTTTAACAATCCTTCTGGTCTTGAAAAGAGAGGAGACAGTTATTACTCTGAGACAGAAGCCTCTGGTACTCCAAGAATAGAAGGACAGGATCCGGGACTTAAAAGAAGTACAGTAAAGAACGGTTATCTTGAGGCGTCAGGTGTACATGCAGTCGATGAAATGGTAGACATGATTGTAACACAGCGTGCATATGAAATGAATTCAAAGGCAATTACAGCTTCAGATGAGATGCTGCAGCAGGCCAATAACTTAAGATCATAAAAGTGCATGGAAGTTTTTGATTTATGGTAAGGAGGAAAGATTATAATGAGTTCAATATTAGATGTATCATCAATGTACGATTCGTATGCTTCTTCTTTTTCCTCTACATCAGCCTCATCTCTCAAAGATTCGCTTGAATCAGTTAATTCCGATTCAGATGATGAGGAATTAATGAATGCATGCAAAAGTTTTGAATCATATTTTGTGCAGAAGATAATACAACAGGCTGAAGAAACAGTTAAGAGTGATGATGAGGAAGAAGGAGAGTATCTGAAATATTTTGGGGATACACTCACACAGGCATATGCCGATGCAATTACAGACAGCGGTGAAATAGGACTGGCACAGCAGTTATATGATTCAATGAAACAAAACTATAAAATATAAAATAAGGCCACTGCATAAGGTAGTGGCTTGTTTTCTTTAGAGGAAGTTATATGATAGAAGTTGAAGGATATGTAGAAAGAATAACATTTCGCAATGAAGAAAATGGTTATACTGTTCTTTATCTTGTAAATCCTGATTCGGATGATGATGAAGTATGCTGTGTAGGTTACTTTTCGTATGTCGGAGAGGGAGAATATATCGTTGTCAGAGGTCACGAAACAGTACATAAAAGCTATGGACCACAGATACAGGTGGAAAGCTATGAAGAAAAGCAGCCCGGTGATGCTATGGCGATGGAAAGATATCTTGGTTCGGGTGTTATTAAGGGAATAGGACCTGCACTTTCTGCAAGGATAGTCAAAAAATTTGGTGATGATACATTCAATATAATAGAAAAAGAGCCAGAGCGTCTTGCAGAAGTAAAAGGCATCAGCATCAAGATGGCGATAAACATATCAAAGCAGTTTATGGAAAAGCAGAAGATGAGACAGGCAATGATATTTCTGCAGGATTACGGGATATCATTAAATATGGCAGTCAAGGTATACAAATTTTATAGTGATGATGTATATGATATCTTAAGAAACAATCCTTATAAACTGGCTGAAAATATTTCAGGTATAGGTTTCAAGATTGCAGATAATATAGCTAGAAAGGCTGGATTTGATCAGGATTCTGAGTATAGGATAAAAGCAGGAATCCAGTATGTATTACAACAGTCATGCTCCCAGGGGCACTGCTATCTTCCGGAGGAAATATTAGTAAGGGATACATCGAATCTTCTCCAGATTGACAGAGAAAGAGTTCAGTTCGAGATAGATAACCTCACCATGAATAAAGAAATAATAATACAGGAAGTCGGGGGAGAGAGACATCTTTATTCTAGTACGCTTTATTACATGGAGATGAACTGTGCAAGGATGTTACTTGATCTTAATATACCATTTAATGCGGATGAAGAAAAGATAAAAAAGAAGATTTCCAGGATAGAGTCTGGAGAAAAAATAATTCTTGATGAAATGCAGAAAAAAGCAGTTATCCAGTCTGTACTAAATGGAGTTATGATTATCACAGGTGGTCCCGGTACAGGTAAGACAACTACCATAAATACAATACTGAGGCTTATGGAGGACGAGGGACTTGATATATTATTGGCGGCACCTACAGGAAGGGCTGCAAAAAGAATGTCAGAAACGTCCGGCAGGGAAGCCCAGACCATACATCGTCTGCTTGAGATAAATGGAGGATCATCATCTGAAGATAATGCAGGTATGCATTTTGAAAGAAATGAGTTTAAACCACTTGAAGCTGATGTAGTGATTGTAGACGAATTTTCAATGGTTGATATATACCTTTTATATGCTCTTCTTAAAGCGCTTGTCCCTGGTACGAGACTTATCATGGTTGGAGATGTAAACCAGCTTCCTTCTGTCGGACCTGGAAATGTTCTGAAGGACATGATTAAGGCTGATTTTTGCAACGTTGTAAGATTAAACCGTATATTCAGACAGGCGGCAGAGAGCGAAATAGTTACGAATGCCCATAAGATCAATGCAGGAGAGCAGATAAGTCTTGATAATAAAAATATGGATTTCTTTCATCTTGAGAGAAAACGTATTCAGGATGTAATAAATGTTACGGTGCAGCTTATAATGAAAAATCTGCCTCCTTATGTAAATGCAGACAGATATGATATACAGGTGCTTGTTCCAATGAGAAAAGGAGAGCTTGGTGTCGAAAATCTTAATAAGGTACTGCAAGGGTATATGAATCCAAAGACACCCGACAAGAGAGAAAGGGAATTTCATGGTGTACTTTTTAGGGAATATGACAAAGTCATGCAAATAAAAAATAATTATCAGATAAAATGGGTGAAGAAAAATCCATATGGTGATGTATATGAGGAAGGTACCGGTGTATTTAACGGAGATACAGGAATTATCAGGAATATACTTGACATAGAGGAAACGGTAATTGTAGAGTTTGAAGAAGGCAAGCTTGTGGAATACGATTATAGTGATATGGATGAGATGGAGCTTGCATATGCAATTACAATTCACAAGTCACAGGGTAGTGAGTATCCTGCGGTTATAATACCTATACTTGGCGGACCAAAAATGTTGCTTAACAGGAATCTTTTATATACGGCAGTAACAAGGGCAAAAAAATGTGTTACTCTTGTAGGAAGTTCCGCAACGATTCATCAGATGATTCGTAATGTAAACGAGAAAGAAAGATACTCAAGCCTTTGTCAGCGTATTGTAGAAATGGAGGAAATGGATACTGAAAGATGAAAAAACCGGGAAAAGGATATATAATTACATTGCAGATATAATATATCCAAAGCGCTGTCCTGTGTGTGACAGTGTCTTAAAAAGCGGTGAAAAGTACAATGTATGCATGTCATGTGCAGAAAAAATAAAATATATTAAAGAGCCATATTGTAAGAAATGTGGTAAACCCCTGGAAAAAGAATATGAAGAGTATTGTGGTGACTGTACCGGAAAGGCAACTTCATTTGAATATGGAAGAGCTGTTTTTTCTTATAATATGTATATAAGAGAATCCATAAGCAGATTTAAGTATCATGGCAGAAAAGAGTATGCGGAATTTTATGCAGACAGAATGTATGAATGTTGCAGTGACTGGATAAAGAAGATATTACCGGATGCATTAATTCCTGTACCTATACATAAGAAAAGATACAATAAGCGCGGGTACAACCAGTCAGAGTTAATTGCAGATAAATTAGGTGCTTTATGTGGAATACCTGTGTTATCTGATTACATTCTGAGGCGGAAAAATACAAGACCACAGAAGGAACTTACTCCTGTAGAAAGAGAGAATAATCTTAAGAATGCATTTGTTATAACTAAAAAAGCCAAAGAGTTGTATAAGGCGGTTAATTGTGTTATAATCATAGATGATATTTATACTACGGGAAGTACGATAGAGGCTTGTTCACATATAATTAAAGAAAATGGTGTAAGTACTGTTTACTTTTTATGTGTATCTATAGGAATGGGGTTTTAAGGAGGTTGTTATGGACGTTAGAAATTGTAAAAAGTGTGGAAAATTATTTCAGTATTCCGGAGAAGCTATCTGCCCAGCATGCGCAAAAGAAATGGAACAAAAGTTTATGAGTGTTAAGAGCTACATATACGATAATCCGACAGCGAGTGTTAAGCAGGTTGCAGAAGAGAATGATGTTCCAATTCAGCAGATAAAGAAGTGGGTGAGACAGGAAAGACTCTCATTTTCAAAGGATTCAGGAATATCAATAGATTGTGAAAAGTGTGGTAAACCAATTCTTACCGGGAGATTTTGCAAAGAGTGTAAGGCAACTATGTCTGATTCATTTTCTAAAATGTACGAAAAAAAAGGAAGTTTAAATGTAAAAAAAGACAAGAAAACTGATGCAAGAATGAGATTTATCAATAATGATGACTGATAAATAGTTCGTATCACTGCAATTGCATGATATAAGGGGGTGTGTATTTGTCTACTGTAAAGGTTGATGAGATATTTAATCATGCTTTTGTATCTGTAACTAAGAAACTGACTTCTGTAGAGCTTGATAAAGATACGGGCAAAGAAGTGGAAGATGATATAAAGTATAAGGAACTTGTATATACAAAAGGAAAGTTCAGTTCAACGATTATTTGCGAATTTTCTGACAGGGCATTTAAAAATATCGTATCTGCCATGTATGGTGGCAATATGCCGCCAGATGATATGCAGATATTATATATTAATGAATATGTAAATATTGTGTGCGGCAGAGCACTGTCAGAGATAAATAATATTACAGGTGTTTCAGCAAGATTAACGGTCCCAAGCTTTCATCATATTGATGAAAAGATAAAGAAAGATGAAAAGGAAAAAAGTAAATTTAATTTAGAATATAAGACAGATTATGGAATGATAAAAGTATCTGTTTATTATATATTTGAAAAGTAGAAAGGAAGAAAAAATATGGACAATACAACAATTATCGTAGTAGATGATTCACCATTTGCCTCAAAACAGATAAAGGATATTGTCGAAGAAAATGGATATGAGGTTATTGGATATGCTAAAAATGGTGAGGAAGGAATTAAGATGTATGAGGAATTACATCCTGACATTGTGATTTTAGACATAATAATGCCGGGAATAGATGGAATAGAAACAGCTCAGATACTTCTTAAAAATGATCCTGATGCAACAATTCTTATGTTAAGCTCATTATGTGATTCAAGCACTTTGGAAGAAGTAAGATCAATTGGAGTTAAGTATCTTATACCTAAGCCATGGGAAGATGATGTTTTGCTTGCAACTCTTGAGCTTCTTAAGAAACAGAGAGAGCAGAAAAAATATAGCAAATGAATAGTTGACGAAAGGTATTGTTATAGAATATACTTTTTTGTTACTATAGCTGTGAAGTGTGGAATGTGATTAATGGAAAAGAAGTATGCAGTATAATTTACCTGTCATTAAATATAGATAGGAGCAGAAAAGAAGATGATTACTACAAGAATAATTGCGACAGGTGCATGTGTGCCTGAACAGATTATAACTAATGATGATCTTGCAAAAATAGTAGACACAAGTGATGAATGGATTACCCAGAGAACCGGAATAAAAGAAAGACGTATTTCTTCCGGAGAGAATACATCAGATCTTGCTATCGGTACAGCCAGACAGCTGCTTGAAAAAGCAGAAGTTTCAGCAGAATCAATAGATTTGATTATAGCAGCATCGGTGACGCCTGATTATACTACGCCATCTCTTGCATGTATGATACAGAAAGAGATTGGAGCAGTGAATGCAGTTGCTTTTGATATTACGGCGGCATGCAGTGGATTTATGTATGCTTTAAGTGTTGCAGATAAGTACATCAGATCAGGAGTATATGACAATGCTATAGTAATTGGTGCAGAGACATTATCCAAAATAGTAAATTGGGAAGACCGTTCCACATGTGTGCTTTTTGGTGATGGCTCAGGCGGAGCATATGTTGAAAAGTCTGAGGACTGTGGAATTATACAGGAAGAACTTGGAAGCAAAGGTGAAATATATGATATACTGACAGGAGGATACACACCATGTTCCAATGCATTTAATGATGTTGAATCAGGTGTTGATTCCATGTGGTATGTCAGTATGAATGGCAGAGAGGTATTCAGGTTTGCTACAAAATCAGTTGTTACAAGTATCAGGAATGTCCTTGAAAAAGCAGGGGTATCAGCTGATGAATTAAAATACATAGTGCCTCATCAGGCGAATTCAAGAATTGTAGAAATTGTATCCAATAAGCTTAAGATTCCGTTTGACAAATTTTATATGAATATGGACAGATTTGGCAATACATCTTCTGCCAGTGTTCCGATTGCTCTTAATGAGTTAAACGAAAAAGGTCTTATTGAAAGAGGAGATAAAATTCTGCTTACTGGATTCGGTGGCGGAATGACATGGGGAACCATGCTTATAACATGGTAAATAGTGTATTACTGAATCTGTATTAACAGACAATCAGTTAATATATAAATAAAAAAGAAATTTATAGGAGGATTAAATTATGGTATTTGAAAAAATCAGAGAAATTATTGCAGAGCAGACAGGTAAGGATGAAAGCGAAATCACTTTAGAGACAAATGTAAAAGATGATCTTGATGCTGATTCTTTAGATTTATTCCAGATTATTAATGATATCGAAGATGAATTCGATGTAACAGTTGATGATCCTGAATCAATCGTAACTGTTAAAGATGCAGTTGACTTTGTTGAAAGTCACAAGAATTAATATATTTATAATCTGCGGGGCGTCTGTTTTATCATTTAGAAAAGTCTTTTTCTTTATGTGTAAAGACGCTTCGCGGATTGTTCCATTTATTTGGAGGAGTTTAGATGAAGACAGTATTTATGTTTAGTGGCCAGGGTTCACAGTATGCTGGCATGGGCAAAGACTTATATAATAATTATTCGGTTGCAAAGGATATATTTGACAGAGCTGATGAAGTTCTGGGATATTCAATTAAGGATATTTGTTTTAATGATGAAGAAAAATTAAATGAGACTGAATTCGCGCAGCCTGCAATTCTTACAATGAGTATTGCTGCAATGAAAGTACTTGAAGAGCGCGGAGTTTATGGCGATATGACAGCCGGTTTAAGTTTGGGAGAGTATTCTGCATATGTTGCAAGTTCTGCAATGGACTTTGAAGAAGCAGTTGCTCTTGTTCAGAAAAGAGGAAAATTCATGGCAGAAGCAGTTCCAAGTGGAGAAGGAGCTATGTATGCCATTATAGGTTTAGATACAGAGCTAGTTGAAGAGGCATGCAGGGAGGCTGTAGAAGAAGGTTTAGGTCTTGCAGTTCCTGCAAATTATAATGCACCGGGGCAGATAGTTATCGCCGGTAAGACAGAAGCAGTTGCAAGAGCTGCTGCATTAGCTAAAGAAAAAGGTGCAAAGCTTGCTGTAAAATTAAAGGTTAGTGGTCCGTTTCATACAGAACTCTTACAGCCTGCGGCAGACAAGCTTGGTCCGGAACTTCAGAAGATGCATATATCATCTATGAAGATACCGGTATATACCAATGTGACGGCAGAACAGGTTAAATCAGAAGATGATATTATTCCTATACTTACAAAGCAGATCTGTTGTCCTGTAAGATGGGAGGATATTATAAGAAATATGAGTGAAGCTGGTGCAGATACATTTATTGAGATTGGTCCGGGAAAGACTTTATGTGGATTTGTAAAACGTACATTAAAGGGCGTAACCAATGTCAATGTAGAAGATACATCATCACTTGAAAAAGCACTTGAAAAGTTAAATGCGGCTGTATAGGGAAAGGATAAGATATTATGTTACAGGGTAAAACAGCAGTTGTTACAGGAGCAGCAAAAGGCATAGGCAAGGCTATAGCACTTGCATTTGCAAAAGAAGGATGCAATATAGTTCTTAATTATCATAGCAGTGTTTCAGATGAGACTATTAAGGAAATAGAAGATTGTGGAGTGAAGTGTATGCCTGTAAAGGGCGATGTTGGAGATTTTGAATTCGCTGCACAGCTTGTAAAGGATGTAAAAAAAGAGTTTAAAACACTTGATATTCTTGTGAATAATGCAGGTATAACAAGTGATATGCTTCTTATGCGTATGAGTGAGGAGCAGTTTGATAAAGTTATTCATACTAATTTAAAAGGAACATTCAATATGATCCGTCATGCCAGCAGTTTAATGCTCAAACAGAGAAGCGGTGCAATAATAAATATGGCATCAGTTGTAGGTGTGACTGGAAATGTCGGACAAGCTAATTACGCTGCATCAAAGGCAGGAATCATAGGTCTTACAAAATCAACGGCAAAGGAGCTTGCACAGCGTGGAGTAACATGTAATGCGATAGCACCGGGATTTGTTGAAACAGATATGACAGCCGTATTACCGGAAGATGTCCAGAAACAGATGTTGGAGACTATTCCTCTTAAGCGTTATGGTCAGGTAGAAGATATTGCTAATGCAGCAGTATTTTTTGCTAAAAACACTTATATTACAGGTCAGGTTCTTAATGTGGATGGCGGAATGGTTATGTAAAGCAGAAATGGAGATTAACAAATGTCTAGAAGATGTGTAATAACAGGAATGGGAGCTGTAACTCCACTTGGAAGTACAGTTGATTCTTTTTGGAATGGAATAAGTAACGGTGAATGTGGTATTGAATTAATTAAAAAATTTGATACAACCGATTACAAGGCTAAGGTTGGAGCTGAGGTAAAGGACTTTGATCCTGAGTTATATATGACAAAAAAGGATGTTAAAAGAAATGATCTTTTTGCAGTATATGGACTTGCAGCTGCAGCACAGGCTATGGAAGACAGTGGTCTTGAGATAACAGAAGAGAATGCATTAAGAGTTGGTGTAATTGTTGGTTCAGGTATAGGTGGACTTACTACCATGCAGGAGCAGGTTGAACGTCTTGCAGAAAAAGGACCATCAAGAGTTTCTCCTTTATTTATACCTATGACAATAAGCAATATGGCAGCAGGTAACATAGCTATACGCTTTGGTGCTAAGGGTGTATGTGAAAATATTGTTACTGCATGTGCAACAGGTACAAATTGTATAGGTACAGCTTTTAGAAATATTAAACATGGTTATCTTGATGCATGTATAACAGGTGGTGCAGAAGCTTCAATATCAGAAATCGGAGTAGCAGGTTTTACCAATCTTACAGCTTTATCAACAAACGAAGATCCTAAAGATGCATGTAAGCCTTTTGATAAAAACAGAGATGGTTTTGTTATGGGTGATGGTGCCGGTATTCTTATACTTGAAGAACTTGAGCATGCTCTTGCAAGAAATGCAAAAATATATGGTGAGATAGTAGGATACGGAGCAACAGGCGATGCTTATCATATGACTGCTCCAGCACCTGATGGATCAGGTGCAGCGGCAGCAATGAAGCTTGCAATGGAAGAAGCCGGAATTAAGCCGGAAGATGTTTCATATATAAATGCACATGGAACAAGTACACATGCTAATGATTCAGGCGAGACTGCGGCTATTAAACTTGCTATGGGTGAGCAGGCATATAAAATTCCTGTAAGTTCAACGAAATCTATGACAGGTCATTTGCTTGGTGCAGCAGGTGCTGTTGAAGCAATTGTATGTGCTAAGGCACTTGAGACAGGTATTCTTCCTCCAACAATTAATTATAAGACTCCGGATGAGGAGTGTGATTTAGATTATATACCAAATGAGAGCCGTAAAGCAGATGATGCTATGTATGCATTATCTAATTCTTTAGGCTTTGGTGGACATAATGGTGTTATCTGTTTTAAGAAGTGGACAGGCAGATAACGGAAAGGAAGTATGATTATGAGATATGAGGAAGTAAAAGAGTTAATTGCTATTTTTGAAAAGTCTGATTTAAATGACATGGAAATACAGTTTGATAATGCAGTTATTAAATTAAACAGAAATGCAGCATCTTCTTCACAGGCACAGGCAGTTACACCTGTGGCAGTTCCAGAGAATACTATAAGTGAAATTGTGAATACGCAGGTACCTGTAATCGAGCCTGTTCAGAATACTGTATCAGATACTGCTTCGGTAGAATACACAGATGATGCATCAGATGGTGCCGGAAGATTTATTAAAGCCCCAATAGTCGGAACATTTTATCAGAGCTCAGCACCTGATAAGCCACCTTTTGTCAAGGTGGGTGACACCATTGCCGAGGGTGATGTTGTATGTATAATAGAAGCTATGAAGTTTATGAACGAAGTCAATAGCGAAGAAAGTGGCAAAATAACAGAAGTATTAGTAAACGATGGTGATTTTGTTGAATTTGGCCAGCCATTATTCAGGGTTGAGTAAAAGCAAACTGAATATAGGAAATACACAGTAATAAAACTGGAAAAGAGGTAATTAGGTTATGGGGATGGATATTAAAGAAATAATGGATATAATTCCACACAGACAGCCATTTCTTCTTTTAGACAAAGTAGAAGAAATAGTAGAGGGAGAGTCTATAACAGCTATAAAGAATGTTACGTATAATGAGCCGTTTTTTGCAGGCCATTTTCCAAAAGAGCCTGTTATGCCAGGAGTGCTTATAATAGAAGCATTAGCTCAGGCAGGTGCCGTTGCAATATTATCAATGGATCAGTTTAAAGGTAAAACAGCTTATTTTGGTGGAATAAAAAATGCAAAATTCAAGCATAAGGTTGTTCCGGGAGATACACTCAGACTTGAAGTTAAGATAGAAAAGCTTAGAAAGAATGCAGGAATAGGTCAGGGTGTTGCATATGTTGGAGATGCTATTGCAGCACAGGCAGAAATAATATTCATGATAGGGTAGTGAATTGATATAAAGGTATTAATTTAAATTTTATTATTTAATAGGGCATTACCTTGTATATCAGAAATGGAGGAACGGATGTTTGATAAGGTTTTGATTGCTAATCGTGGAGAGATAGCAGTTCGTATTATACGTGCATGTCGTGAGCTTGGGATAAAGACAGTTGCTGTATTTTCAGAGCCTGACAGAGAGGCTTTACATACACAGCTTGCAGATGAAGCTGTGTGTATAGGTTCAGCTAAAGTTACTGACAGTTATCTTAATATGCAGAATATCATAAGTGCAGCCGTTGAGATGAAAGTTCAGGCTATTCATCCGGGATTTGGTTTATTATCTGAAAACAGCACTTTTGCCACAATGTGTGAAGAATGTAATATCAAGTTTATTGGTCCAAAGGCATCGGTAATAGATGCACTTGGTAATAAATCTAATGCAAGGGCAATGATGATAGAAGCGAAAGTTCCCGTTATACCCGGAAGTGATGGGATAGTTGCCAATGTAGAAGAAGCATACAAAGTCGCTGACAGGCTTGGATATCCTGTTGTTGTCAAAGCTTCGGCAGGTGGTGGCGGAAAAGGTATAAGAATAGTACGAAAGAAAGAAGATCTTGAGGAAGCATTTAAGTCTGCACAGAGTGAAACACTTGCTGCTTTCGGTGATGATACAATGTATATGGAAAAGCTGATTGAGCATGCAAGACATGTTGAAGTTCAGGTTCTTGGAGATTCATTTGGCAATGTAATTCATCTGGGTGAGAGAGATTGCTCTTTGCAGAGAAAAAATCAGAAGGTCCTTGAGGAATCTCCTTGTGTGGCTCTGTCAGAGGAAACAAGACAGAAGATGTGTGAATCAGCTGTACGTGCTGCAAAAGCCGCAGGATATGAGAGTGCAGGCACTATCGAATTTCTATATGATGATAAGACACAGAATTATTATTTTATGGAAATGAATACAAGGATACAGGTAGAGCATCCTGTTACTGAGATGGTGACAGGAGTTGATATAGTTAAGGAACAGATTAAGATAGCTGATGGCAGAAAATTATCATATAGTCAGGATGACATTAAACTGACAGGTCATGCCATAGAGTGTCGAATCAATGCTGAAAATCCTGATAAAAACTTTGCTCCATGTCCTGGACTTATAGATTATCTTATGTTGCCGGCAGGTGGACTTGGACTTCGAGTTGATACGGCAGTCTATGAAGGATACGAGATTCCTCCATATTATGATTCAATGATAGCAAAGGTAATAGTCCATGGAGCTACAAGAGAAGAAGCAATATCAAAAATGAAACGAGCTTTATATGAATTTATTATAAGTGGAATTGATACAAACATTGAGTTTCAGAACCGTATTTTAAATAATGAAAATTATCTGAAAGATCAGTTTGATACTTCATTTCTATCTGAAATGTTATAATGTTTTACTGACTATATTTGACTGGAAGGAATGGTTTGGTGAATTTATTTGGCAAAAAAAGTTACTTTTCTCTTGATGGTAGTGACCAGAAGAAGAAAAGTGAAAAACGTAAAAAAGTACAGGAACCATCTATCCCTGATGGGATGTGGATTAAATGTAATACATGTAAAAATATAATTTACAAAAAAGAAGTAACAGAATATAAGCTGTGTCCAAGCTGTGGTGCACATTTTAGAATGAGTCCTTCAGAACGAATAGCTATAATATGCGATAAGGGCAGCTTTAAAGAGCTTGATTCAGAAATGGCTCCTAAAAATCCTATGAAGTATCCGGGATATAAGGATGTAATACAAAAGGCTCAGAAAAAATCAGGAATAAAAGAAGGAGTAGTAACCGGTGAAGCAACAATAGATGGTTACAGAACTGTTATTGCTATTATGGATAGCCATTTCATGATGGGAAGCATGGGATCTGTCGTTGGAGAAAAGGTGACAAGAGCAGTTGAATACGCTACGGAAAATAAACTTCCTATCATAATATTTACTACATCAGGTGGTGCAAGAATGCAGGAGGGAATTATATCCCTTATGCAGATGGCAAAGGTATCAGAGGCTATAGGAAGACATGATGAAGCAGGTTTGTTATATGTGACTGTACTTACTGATCCTACAACAGGAGGTGTAACAGCAAGTTTTGCCATGCTTGGAGATATTATATTATCTGAACCGAAAGCACTCATAGGATTTGCAGGACAGAGAGTTATCCAGGGAACAATTCATCAAAAGCTTCCGGAAGGTTTTCAGCGTGCAGAGTTCCAGCTTGAGCATGGATTCGTTGACAGGATAGTTCATCGTGAAGACTTAAGAGATGAGTTAGCAACTATATTAAAGCTTCATTCAGGTGAAGTTAAGGAGGGTCTGGCAGATGAGTGATACAATGAAAACTGTTGAGAAAGCACGTAAGATTGATCGTCCCAATACAAGACAGTTTATCGCTGAGATATTTGATGATTTTATGGAAATGCATGGTGACAGACTGTTTGCTGACGATGAAGCTATAGTTGGTGGAATAGCAAGTTTTGAAGGAAGACCAGTGACGGTGATAGGTATCCAGAAAGGTCATACACTTGATGAAAATATGGTGTGTAATTTTGGTCAGCCTAATCCGGAAGGTTACAGAAAAGCTCTCAGACTTATGAAGCAGGCTGAAAAGTTCAAAAGACCTGTAATCACATTTATCAATACAGCAGGTGCATATTGTGGAATCGGTGCTGAAGAGAGAGGCCAGGGAGAAGCAATTGCGAGAAACCTAATGGAAATGTCTCGTCTTAAGACACCAATTATAAGCATATTTATAGGTGAAGGTGGAAGTGGCGGTGCATTAGCGTTAGCAGTATCTGACGAAGTATGGATGCTTGAAAATGGTATGTACTCTGTACTTTCTCCGGAAGGGTTTGCCAGTATATTATGGAGAGATCCTGACAGAGTTGAAGAAGCTGCAGATCTTAT
>JALERT010000112.1 GCA_022764445.1 Lachnospiraceae bacterium
TGTGGAATTGTGTATGGATAGTTAAATGTATGCATAATATCATCAACCTGATCTTTTACTGCAGCAACTACCTTTGGGTTCCTGTTGCCGGCATTATTTACAGCAATTCCTGCATAAAAATCAAGATATGGTGTTCCATTCTCATCATATATGTACATTCCCTCTGCTGTTTCAGCAAGAAAATCAAATCTCTCATAAGTCTCAATCATATACTTATTTACTTTGTCCTTAATGTCCTGTACTGATAAACCTGTGTCTTTTAATTTCATAGTCTTTTCCTCCTCATATTCGTTGAATAATCTCATTGTTAATGTAACAAAAAAAGCAAAGTTGCCCCTTTCGAAGCGCCTTTGCTTTCTTTAAATTCTTTATTTATCTTTTGTACACTCTGATAATATCATGTGTATTATAATATGTCAACAGTTTTTTTAAAAACATTGCTTTTTCCTATATTTATTGTTTTTATAACGTAGTACGCTTTTCATTTTGTTCATTATATTGTACAAGTGTCTTTTATGTCTTACATATTTCTATCATTATATCATACTTAATATAATTCCAACTCCCTGACTGCATAACTCAAGCATTATCTTTATAAGAAGACCTCCGATAATTGGACGAATCCATTTACTGATAATCTGAAATACCTGCAGTGACACAAGATAATCATACAAATGATATGCCAACATGAAAAAGCTGCATGAAGCCGCAATGCTGCATGCAAAGCCAGCGATTGCAAATAAGATTCCAACCACAGTACTTCCGGATATATTCCAGCCGGCATAATATCCAACTGCTGCCAGTGTCTTACACAGAATAGAGCCAGGGAGTACATTTACCGCCGGGACGATATGATTATAGTACTGTCCTGCCAAAATTACTTCCCCTTCTACAAAAAATCCATCTGCAATTGTCAGATATGCATCGCCGCCTCCAAATGACACCCATGCAGAACAAATTCCTTCTACGGAAAATACCAAAGCCTCACTACTTACCAAGACTGCCGGAAGAATCAGCATAAATAAAAAGATGGCCCACACCCCGACATCTTTTAAAATTTCATTCCAATTTCGTTTTGACTTCCATTTCGTATCGCGAACATTACAGCAAATTCCATATGCTGCAAGTACAACCATTACAACATCGACTCCATACCTTAATATCTGCCAATTTGCCGGAACCCCGGACCAGTGTATCAAAATATAAATCGCTGTAATCAATGAAAGCCATGCCATATTTTTTCTGCTGTAATTTCCTCTTGTAAAAAATATTCCAAAAAAAACCAAAAGTAAGGCCTGCACTGTAGAGAGAAAAAAAGTCATGGCAAACATCCCTATCATAAGAACAATTGCCTTGACCTTCCTTGTCATTCCATCTTTTTCACATTCACGCAACACATTTAAAATATAAGAAACCAGCAAATATATAATAAAAACAGTTACACCAACAGAAACTATATTGACAACATTTAGAATTTTATCTTGAAAAACAGATAAAACCGTAACCAGTAAAACTGTAAACACAGCTCCCGGCAAAGCCATCATCACTGCACCGGCAATCATCCCTTTTATTCCAAACTTACGCCGTCCAATGGATGCTGCAATTTCTACAGGAAGAGCGCCCGGTGTAATACTTGCTACAACAACATCTTTATCAATATTGTCTTTTCTGTCCAGTCCCTGCTTTTCTACAATCTCTTTTTCAATTACAGGAATCAGTGCACTACCACCACCAAACCCAATACACCCAACGCGTAACATAGAAAGCAAAAACTGTCCAAATTTTTTCATACTTTTTGTCATTCTGATTTTTCGAAAATAGGATGCAGTTGTATTAGAATCTGATCCACACATTCCTCTACCCCCATTTTCTCTGTATCTATTATCACATCTGGATTTTCGGGAATTTCATAAGGGCTGGATATACCTGTGAAAGAGTCAATTTTACCCTCTCGGGCTGCTTTGTATAGTCCTTTTACATCACGTCTTTCACATTCTTCTATCGATGTACTCACATACACTTCCCTAAAATCTTCTCCAATAATTCTCTTTGCATTTCTTCTGTCCTGTCGATATGGAGAAATGAAAGCAGTAATAACTATAAGCCCCGCATCATTCATTAACTTTGCTACCTCAGCAATACGGCGTATATTTTCTATCCTGTCCTTATCAGAGAAACCAAGATTGCTATTTAACCCCATACGCACATTATCTCCATCCAGAAGAATTGTCTTTTTACCCATTGCGTATAATCTCTTTTCCAGTGCATTTGCAATTGTTGATTTTCCGGCACCTGACAGACCACTCATCCATATCGTGCAAGCCTTCTGCCCCATCTGTTCCTCGCGAAGCGATTTAGTAATATCCATATTATGCCATGTCAGATTATGATTCATTCTTATCTCCTCTTCTGTTTTATTTTTATCTATCGTTTTATTAATCTAATAAATCTTCCCCACATTGTCCTAATCGGATGTCTGACTTTATCCTGAAAGATTTTTGATTCTTTATCAATTTCATCAATTTTATTTTTTAGTTCTATATTTTCCCGGTGAAGCTGAACTACGACAGTTGAAATAAATTGAATCATATCTTCAAACATTTCATCATTTTTAGGCGACCATTTTGGAAGTTCTTTAATTTCATCTGAAAATAATGGTTCTCCATCTTTGCAATATTCCGCTGCAACACGTTCATTTTCTTTTTCATACTTTGACAAAAAAGCTCTTGTTTCTTCTACTGTAAGCATGGCACTTGGCTTTTTATTAGTATCCAATACAGATATTTTCCTTAAAGAATTACCAAGATATGCAATTTCCTTTTTATCTAAATTATTATTCTTATTGATTATTCTCTTTATCTCTGTCGCATTTTTTCCTAATTTTAGATTTTCATTTATTTCCAGCTCTTGAAATTCATCTGTAGGCTCAAGGCCAATTTCATTCATAAAATCCCTGATGATAGAATCATCTTTCCACTTACTTTTGTCAAACCTGCGTACAATCAGATTTTCTTTACCAATATCACGTGAAATTTCATCCAGTTTAGTACCATAGTTAAATATCTTATTTTTCTTTTTTTCTCACTTTTGAAAAACTCATCACATGTATATGTCGCAGAATAAGCAAAATTCTGTTTGATTGACTGATTCCATCTGGATAATAAAAACTTATCCTGTCTTCTCAAATATACAATTACTTTAATCCGAAATCCATTTTTCCCCAATACTTCTTAAATCTGACAATAATGTTTTTCTGGTATAACTCAATGCACGCCAAATTGACTCATCAGACAAAATGACATTATCAACTTTTTTAAAATAATCCTCTACCTGTTTTAATCCTTCTTCTAAATATATCTTTTCTTGATCAGTATCTCTTGTCCCATCTTCTTTAATAACATTCCCTACCAGAAAATGTCCATTTCTTATTGGATTTACATCCGGATATCTGTGTAAAGAAGCTGGATAGCAGTATCCATATTTTTCCAATACGTCTTTATTTTTATTCAAAAAACTTTGAATAGATGTTGTCGCTGTTTTGGGAGTTCCCACATGTAAATAAAGTGTCTTCATATTTTTCCTGCCTTACATTTTTTGATTTTTATCTTATAAAATAACAATCCAGTCTTATATTGTATAGTTCATATGACTGAACTGTTGTTACATCATAAATAACTTTCCTTGAAAAAAGATTGAAAAAATATGTAAGGTGTAAACTGACACAAAAATAATCTATTTGAACTGTAAAATCAGATTACAAGTTTAAGTTAATTCGCTATATTCAAACTATACTTGAAGGGATATAAAAAATGCGCATTTTAGTTATTGAAGATTCTATAAGATTAGCAGATACCATCACAGATGCTCTCGAAGCTGAAAGTTATCTGGTTGATTCTGTGTATGATGGTCAATCCGGATATGATAATGCTGCAAGCGATATATATGATATTGTAATACTTGATCTCATGCTTCCTAAAATGAATGGTTACGAAGTATTATCAAGACTAAGAAAAAATGGTCATAATGTACCTGTCATTATCTTATCAGCCAAAACAGAACTTGAGGATAAAATTTTAGGATTTACAAAAGGCGCGGATGACTATGTTACAAAACCTTTTGAAATTCAGGAACTTTTACTGCGTATTCAGGCAGTATGCCGCAGAAATTTAAACCAGAATTCCTCATTATTACAGGCAGGAAATTTATTACTTGACCTTGACAGCTGTGAGCTAAAAAATTCTGATACAGGAAAGTCTATGAATATAAGTGGAAAAGAATTGCAGCTTCTGGAATTTTTCCTGTTAAATCAAAATCAGGTATTGAAAAAAGAACAGATTACGGTTAAAATCTGGGGTTTTGATTCTGATGCCGAATACAATAATGTTGAGGTTTACGTTTCATTTTTACGAAGAAAATTCAAGCATCTTAAAATCAATGTAAATATCAGAGCTATACGTGGTATAGGCTATATTTTGGAGGAATCAGATGACTAAAAAATTAACGAAAAAGTTAAGCACATTATTTATTATATTCCTGACTATCATTTGGTCCGGAATATTGTTATTCTTTATTCATTCTACATACAGAAGCAACCTGATGGAACTGAAAGATGACTTTAGAAATGAAATGAGAGATATAAAGTTCAATCACTTTATAGAAAGTAAAGGCGATACACTCGATCTAAATGATATCGAATACTGTGTCTTTTCTCTTGATCATGAAAACTCTCCACATATTCTGTTTAATACTTTTTCCAACAAGTCTGACTCCGAGCTACTGCATTATGGAAATAAACTTGCTGCTAATTGGAAAAAAAATAAACGATTTTTAAAATATACATACATTTATAAATTTAAGCGAAATACTAACCAACGTTATATAATCCTGATTAGCGGAACACAGGCAATGAAAGATACTTTACCAACACTTATACTCTGCTTAATTCTTCTGGCTGTGGGAATTTTAGTTTTTGCTTTTGCTTCAAAAATCATTTCACGCTGGCTAATCCATCCTGTAGAAAATATGATTAACTCCGAGAAAAATTTTATTTCAAATGCCAGTCATGAATTAAAAACTCCATTAACTGTAATCCGTGCCAATACAGAACTTCTTTCATCAGAAATCGGTAATACCAATAAACATTTAGAATATATAAGTCAGGAAACTGAACGTATGATTTCCCTTATCAATAAGATGCTTACCCTCGTTCGTTTAGATTCCACTCAAATTCAGGAAAATTTCGAACTTTTCTGTGTAGATGAAGCTCTATTTGACATTATCTATCCTATGGAAAGTATTGCTTATGAAAAATCTATTACCATTTCGACTGACATAAAAGAAAATATGTTTATAAAAGGAAATAAAGAACAAATACAAAATGTAATGTCCATTCTTTTAAATAATGCAATTAGTTACACACCTGCAGATGGACAAATACATATACATGCTGAGCTGCATTCAAAAAAACTATATCTTGATGTTGCTAACAGCGGCGATCCTATCCCGGAAGATATACGTAATCGTCTTTTTGAGCGTTTCTTCCGTGCGGACGAGGCAAGACAGGACAATGGTCACTTCGGACTTGGATTATCCATAGCCAGCTCAATTGTATCCCATTATTCTGGAAAAATCAGTGTGGACCGTAAAAATGATATGAATGTATTTTCTGTAGTCCTGCCATCTTGTGAGGCAGGAAATTAAAGAGCATACTAACAGTAAATAGTTTCCTACATAATTTTTTAAACAAAACGTCATATCACATAGTACCATATTTATTCAAAACGTGATTATACATAGTCCTTACGGCAGGTGCCATAAACTCGGGATTGATAGCTGCTATTCCAACTATACGGTATGCCTCCGGTACTATCTTGTAACATTTTA
This sequence comes from Lachnospiraceae bacterium, assembly GCA_022764445.1. Classification (GTDB taxonomy): domain Bacteria; phylum Bacillota; class Clostridia; order Lachnospirales; family Lachnospiraceae; genus Butyribacter. Next base: position 5,884 of record JALERT010000112.1, read on the forward strand.
CATCATAAGGTATATGACGCATGCCAAGCTCAGGCATGATACACATCCCAAACCCATTGGCAACCATTGAGATAGTAGAAAGATCATCAACAACATGATATCTTGACTGTATATTGATATTATTTTCTTTAAGGAAGTTCTGTATGTCGGCATCTGTGGATTCACGCTGTGTTACGAAAGGATACTTGCGAATCTCTTCTATGGTAATACTGCCGTCTTCTGTAAGAATCGGCTTTGCATCTTTAGGAAGTATGCACAGAAGAGGATCTTTGTATAAAGGTTTTATCGGTATATCACCCGCACTTGAAACAGATAAAAAGCCAAGGTCTACAACACCGTTTTTTATCCAGTAAACTACATCATCATATGTACCTTCAAAAACTTCTATACTTATATCGGGATATTCTTCATTGAATGAATGCATAATATCAGGAAGCCAGCTTGTACATACGCTTGAAAAGCACCCTACCTTAACTTTTCCTTTTTTAAGTCCGTTAAACTCAGCTATAGCCTGCCTGAGACTTTCGTCACTATTTAAAACTGCATTAACATAAGGCAAAAGATGTTCTCCGTAATTTGTAAGTGTCACACCGGATTTACTTCTATTAAGCACAGAAAAACCAAGCTCATTTTCCATGGCTGATATGGCATGACTGATAGCAGAAGGCGTAAGCCCTAAAATGTCTGCTGCCTTCCTAAAGCTCCCCTGTTCTGCAACAGTTTTAAATACCTGATATGTCAATAAAGTCATTACTTTTTATTGCCGTCCTTTCCCACTTATGATATTTTAATCTTTCTTTTTATCATAGCGTTCTGTTGCAATTATGTCAACTTATGGGTGAAGAAATTTAATTTAGAACGTAACAGCTTCCTTCCATTCCTCAATCACACAAGTATGTTTCTTGCTATCTTTATCGTAGCTGATTCCAACCAAAAGTATTTTATCACTGTAGCCTGATAATGCTCCGTGGTATTTCTTTTCCTTTATCTGGTTAATGGCTGTATCTGCTGACTTGTTATACTTTAACTCAACTACCATTGCAGGTCTGAATCCTGCATTAACTCTAGGGATAAATACAAGGTCTGCATATCCTTTTCCAGACGGCATTTCACGAATGATGTTATAGTATCCGGGTGCTGTGAAGTATGCCATCGTAAGAACACAACTTAGAGAATTTTCGTCATTATATTTTAAAACCGATGTATAGGTATCATGAGCAAGTTCTATAATCTCTGCCACTTTTTCTACATCCCCATCAATTGTAGCCATAAGTAATTCATCACATCTTGATATAGCCTTTGATATCTCATCCCATTCTCCGGTTTTTAATGCCATCTGAAATGCTTTTGCAACTTCATAGTTTGGTATATACGCACTCTTTCTGTCTGCATCATATCCCAGATATCCCAAATGAATCAATGCGGTAATTGCATCATCTTTTGAGTGAATATCAGCTAAATCATTTTGGAATGATTCTGTCTCAACCATTACTTTGCCACCTGACAACATCGTCATAATATCATCTTTAAGTCCTGCATAATTCATCGTAATAAATGTATTGATTGATGCAAATGATGATGTATTTTTCCAATATGAATCAAAGTCTTTTTGCTCCATTGCCATAGATACGGAGTTAGGATTGTACATATGCATCCCATCAATCAGATAACCATTATACCAAGCTTTTGTACTTTCAAAATCCATATCAAACTGCTTACATAATTCCTTAACTTCGTCTTCTGTAAATCCATAAT
>JALERT010000167.1 GCA_022764445.1 Lachnospiraceae bacterium
AGAGACCGGCTTACTCCGTACTGGACAATAAAAAACTAAACAGCATGGGTGATTATCGTATGAAACATTGGAAGGATGCACTGACCGAATATATGGACATGATGGGGTATTCGGCAAAATAATGATAATAAAAAGAACGAAAGGGAAGCAGCACTAAGTAGTGCTGCTTCCCCTTTTTTTTAGTCTTTTGTAACAGAAATTTTACATTTTGCGCTTTTTCCATTAGATATGGTTGCAGTAAGATATGTAGTACCATTGTTTTTACCATAGACTTTGCCTTTTGAATTTACAGTGGCAATTCTTGGATTAGTTGTATCAAATTCAGGTTCTTCTTTTGATATGCTTGGACGTATCGTAAGCTTAGGCTTTATGCTGTTGCCCTCTGCAACCTTATAATTACTTTTATTGAACTTAATACTTACGGCGCGTGGAGCTATAGTTACCTTATACCTGAATGTAACTGTTTCGGCAAGGAAGAATAATCCCGGCTCTTTAATTTTAACTGTTATGTACTCGGTACCTGCCGCTTTACCTGTATATTCACATGTTACCTGTGAGATTTCCTTAACGCCAAGTATTGATTTGTCCGAACTTTTGAACGAAACGGTATAATCAGAGGGTACATTAGAAAGAGTAATATATCCTGTGTCACCAACAAGTATAGTGTCAGATGTTTTGTTGATAAAATCGCTTCTCTTAGCTGTTTTATTTACAACACCGGCAGGTGTAAAATCAAATTCATCATTATTATCTGCAGTAAGTCTTGGTAAATCTGCTACTGTATCGGAGGTATCATCTGCCTGTATTCCGGTATGGTCTTCTACAATTGCAATGCTGCTTCCTGTAGCTGTTTTTTCAGTAGCATTAACATTTGCAGTAGGCATTATAATAAATGCTGCAAGCGTTGAGAGCAATGCATATTGAAATTTTCTTCTCATTTTCTTATAATCCTTTCCATAGAATAATATTTTTGCTTTATAGGACATTCAGAACTATAGAGTAAAAACATTTTATTGTATTATAAAAGCCGTTAGTGGCAGAAAAGTGTCATAAATGTATCAGTAAAATATAATATAACAAGCAAGCTTGAATATTATATTTTACTGATATTGTGTGAACTGTTTACAGTTCACACCTAACAATTCCACTATGTAACGGATTTTGACACAAATATTACTTATTTTTATTATAAGATAAGAAGCAAAGTTGTTATGATGTTAAGGTTTATGAGTTAGATACATAAAAGTCATAAGGAGGGACTTATGCAGTACATATTGATTGCAGATGATAATAAGGATATTACGGATATTTTGAGTGTATATGTTAAGAAAGAAGGTTACGAGCCGCTGATAGCAAAGGATGGTGTAGAAGCGGAGAAGATGTTTGAGAAGCATGATCCGGTTGCTATACTTCTTGATGTAATGATGCCTCTTAAGGACGGATATCAGGTATGCAGGGATATCAGAAAGAAGTCCAGTGTGCCCATTATACTTATTACGGCAAGAGGCGAGGACTTTGATAAGATTATGGGACTCGATATAGGAGCGGATGATTACATAGTTAAGCCTTTTAGTCCAAGTGAAGTCATGGCGAGACTTCGTGCTGTTCTTCGCAGGCTTAACAGGGCAGAGGTATCTTCTGATTCAGACTCGATACTTAAGATAAGCAATATCGTGGTTAATCTTGATGAATATTCATTTTCAATAGACGGTCAAAAGATACCACTTACCAAGAAAGAGATAGAGACTATGTGGACTCTTGCGAGCAACCCCAATAAAGTATTTACAAGGGATAATCTTTTAGACAGCCTGTGGGGATATGATTATTATGGTGACAGCCGTACAGTTGATTCTCATATAAAGAGACTTCGTGCAAAGATAGATTCTGTAGAACATCCGGAATGGAGCATTAAGACAATCTGGGGAGTTGGTTATAAGTTTGAAATCGATGAAAAGAGTGTTTAGGAAGTTTGTAAAAATAATAAGCAGCCATGATATAATACTGCGTATATACATATCTTTTGCAGTTGTTCTCGGTATAACCGGAATCCTTACTGCAGGAATATTTATGCAGTTATATCAGAAAAATTACATAAAGTCATATACCAGTCTTCTTACTAAGCAGGGAAATAGTATAGCTGCAAGAGTTGAAGATTATGTGGCTGCTGATGATGTAAAAGGTTTCCAGCAATATAATGAGTGTATAGATGAGATAGAGTCGGCAGAGAATACTGATATCTGGATAGTAAAAAATGATAACTCCAAAAGGCCTCTTACGGATGATTATACCAATGCAGATACGAGCGATGGTACGCTTACGAATGAGATGTATGAAGTCCTGGGTAATGCATATAAAGATAAAATATCATCCAATACAAGCTTTGATAAAGTATATGGAATGGTTATTCTTCGCGTAGCTGTACCTATAAAAGATAAAGAGTCTGGAGACATTGCCGGTGCAGTTATGCTCGTTTCAATGATTGACAGACAGACAATGGGTATTGAAGAAGGAAAGTATCTTATAACTATAAGTATACTTGCTTCATTGATAATATCATATATAGTGGCATTTGGTTTCTCAAAATCATTATCAAAACCTATTTCAAAGCTGACAAGGGATATAGTGAGAATTGCATCGGGTGATTATTCTAAGATTAAAATAAAAAAACCAAGGTCACAGATTGGCAGACTTGAAAAGAAAATTGACAGTCTTGCCACGCAGTTATCTAAAGCAGAAGAAGAGAGAAATAATCTTGAAAAAGTAAGGATGGACTTCTTTGCCAATGTATCCCATGAACTTAGAACACCGATAACCGTTTTAAGAGGATACGCAGAAACGCTTAATGATGGTGTGATAACAGACCATGAATTTATAACTGATGTGTATCAGAGGATGCTTCTTGAGTGTCAGGGAATGGAAAGGCTTGTAGGGGATCTTTTTATATTGTCGAAGATGCAGAATCCTGATTTTAAGATAGATAAAGAACCTGTAAGTATTCTTCAGATATTTGGTGATATCGTAAGAAATGCAAGGGTTATGGGAAAAGAAAAAAGAATCTCAATCATAGAAGATTTCCCGGATGATCCATGTATGATGCTCGGAGATTATGTAAGACTCAGGCAGATGTTTATGGTAATAGTTGACAATGCTATTAAGTTTTCCCATGAAGATGGAAGGATATATATCGAAGTAAAAAAAGAAAATTCCAAACTTGATATAAGTATAAGAGATGAGGGTATTGGAATAAGTAAAGAGGAAATACCATACATTTTTGAGAAATTTTACAAGTCAAAACTAAAGCAGAACGAGAAAGGGACAGGTCTCGGTCTGATGATAGCTAAACAGATTGCACTTAAGCATGACGGTGAAATTAAAGTTGACAGTATAGAAGGCGTCGGCACCACTTTTTCATTTGAATTTGACGAATGTGTTGAACTTGATGAGTTTGAGTGAAAAATATGTAACTGAACTGTTACAAAAATATAAATTAATTATTTTTTCCAGTTGTAATTTTAATGTAAAGTGTATATACTGTTAGTAAAAGAAAAGCAAATTATTTGTAAAGCGTAACTATTTGGCGGGGAAGCTCTGAATGGCTGCGTAAGCAAATTGGATTTAATATGCCTGGGGTGTTCGATACTCCTGTTATTTTGAACCTACACTTTTTTAAAGGGATTCCTACATTTTTGTGATGATGTCAGGCCGTCTGTGAACGGAAGGCAGATTTACAAGTGCGGTTGCCCACCTGGCATTATGCTAGGACTCAAAATTCAGGAAACGGCATTTTGGGTTAAACTTAAATTACAGACCTGTCGCATTTATGTGGCAGGTCTTTCAGTTATTGTAAGAAAAGAACCTATTGGAGATTGGGAGTATTTATTCTAAGAGAGGACCCGCTGAAAGCGGGGAGACTTCTTAGGATGCGGTATACATAGTTATTATTAGAAAAAAGAAAAGGAGTACATGATCATGGCTGACAGTAATAGTCCGATTGGTGTATTTGATTCGGGAGTTGGTGGAATAAGTGTATTAAGGGAATTAGTTAGATTAATGCCGGGGGAGGATTACATATATTTTGGAGATTCAATTCATGCACCATATGGTACTAAGAAGTTAGAAGAGGTGCGGGAGCTTACGATTCATAATGTTGAACTTCTTCTTGCAAATGGAGCTAAGTCTATAGTAGTTGCATGTAATACTGCCACAAGTGCAGCAGTTGCCATATTGAGAAAGAGGTATCCTGATGTACCTCTTGTGGGGATTGAGCCTGCTATTAAGCCGGCGGTTATGAATAAACCGGATTCTAATATAATTGTAATGGCAACACCTATGACTTTAAAGCAGGAAAAATTCCAGAAGCTTATGGCTAAGTATGATGATATGGGTAATATTATTCCATTACCATGTCCGGGACTTATGGAATTTATAGAGAGAGGAGATCTTGAGGGAGAAGATCTTCGTACTTATATCATAAATCTTTTTCATGATATTGATACTGATAATATTGATTCTATCGTGCTTGGATGTACTCATTATCCATTTGCAAAGAAAATGATAAAAAGTATTGTCGGGGAACGCATAAAAATATATGATGGAGGTGAGGGAACTGCCCGTGAGATGAAAAGAAGGCTTTCACAAAACGGGCTGCTTAATGATAAAAAGGAAAAGGGCAATGTAATTTTTATCAATAGTAAAGATACAGAGGATGAAATAAATCTTTGCAATAAATTACTTAAATTACCTTTTTAAAATTAAGGTTGAAAGGATTGTAAGAGGAAACTAATGTAGGGTTTATTAAGCACTTAAAGGATGGGGAAATATGGTTAGGAGATACAGAAGAGTTTTAGCATTATTGCTGATGACAGCAGTAATTATTACGTCATTTTCGTTTAATATTAGTGATACTGCAGAAGAAACGCAGGCAGCAGATAAAAGTATCAAAATAAGTGATGAAGCAGTTAATATCGGACTTGGAGATCAGGGAGTAG
>JALERT010000192.1 GCA_022764445.1 Lachnospiraceae bacterium
GCAGAAATCATTGCACCCTTCTTACCGAATTTGCCTTCAAAAGAATCAAGAGAAGGACGTGTTCCTGCACCCCAGAACCAGATAGAATTTGCCTTGTTAAGACCTTTCTTGGCACGTTCTACATTGAGCGGATGGTTATTAAGTATATCATAGCTCTTCTTCATCATCTCTCTTAATTTTTCATCTTTTGGAAGATGCTCTCCTATTACCTGACCAAGAACATCATGAGGAGGTGTAAGCTCAACTACTTCTCCGTTATCCCATATAGTAAGGTGACGATAGCTTGTACCTACATAATATTTATATATATCATTACCTAGTTCTTTCTGTACTGCCTCCATAAGTACGGCAGCATCCTCTGTTGATATTTCGCTTGAACTGTGGTCGATGATTGTTTTCTCCTCGTATGGAAGATCATCATCAGATACAGTTACGATATTACATCTTATAGCGATGTCTGTATCTTTCATAGGTACACCTATACTGAGTGCTTCAAGTGGTGAGCGTCCTGTGTAGTATTTCTTTGGATCATATCCAAGAACTGCAAGATTAGCTGTATCGCTTCCCGGTTTCATTCCTTCGGGAATAGTATGTGCAAGACCTATCTCTGACTTTGGTGCAATTCTGTCCATAGCAGGTGTTTTTGCATATTCAAGAGGTGTCTTTCCACCTATTTCATCTATTGGCTTATCAGCCATTCCATCGCCTAATACTACTATATATTTCATCTTTCATTATCTCCTTTTATGCGTCAAAACGAATCTTATTGATTACATTTCCTAATTCATCTGCAGCTTTTTCATAAGCAGCTTCTGTGATTTCTTCTGTAATAAATCCATATTCATCATCATATCCGGCATCAACAGGAGTAACTTTGCCAAAAGCTTTATTTACATTTTCTTCATTGTCATTCTTAGAACCTGACACTCTTACAAGGAATTTTGACTTAACATCAGATATTGGGAGAAGGTCTAACTTCTCATGATCCCATAATGTATTGATATTAACATTTACATGCTTTGAAGCGTCCATTATATCAGATACAACTGCACTTGCTGTTGCAAGCTTTCCTGCACCCTGTCCATAGAACATAACGTCTCCAACCATATTTCCTTTTACAAGGATTGCATTAAATACACCGTCAACACTATATAATGGGTGCTCATGTGTAATAAGCTTTGGTGCAACCATGGCACTTACCTTATCACCAACTTTTTTACTTGAACCAAATATCTTAACCTTGGCACCAATCTTCTTTGCGTAGTTAATATCTCTGTCTGTTATCTTTGTGATACCCTCTGTATAAATATCTTCAAAGTCTAACTGCTTACCGTAAGCAAGTGATGTAAGTATAGCAATCTTACGGCATGCATCATAACCCTCTACATCAGCAGTAGGATCTTTTTCTGCATATCCTTTGTCCTGTGCATCCTTAAGTACAGTATCAAAATCAGATCCGTTGTCTGTCATCTCTGTAAGAATGTAGTTTGTTGTTCCATTAAGTATACCTGATATTTCTAAGATTACATCAGGAGCAAGAGATGTCTTAAGAGGTCTGATTATAGGAATACCGCCACCTACGCTTGCTTCAAAGAGGAAATTAGCATTTTTACTCTTTGCAAGATCTAAAAGTTCAGGACCATATGCTGCGACAAGAGCCTTATTGGAAGTACATACACTCTTACCGCTTTCAAGACTTGCCTTAACAAACTCATAAGCAGGATGAAGTCCACCCATTGTCTCTACAACAATCTGTACTTCAGAATCTTTTTCTATCTCAGCGAAATCATGTATAACATATGGCTCAGCAGGATCTCCCGGAAAGTCTCTTAAATCAAGTACATACTTTACCTGAATATCATCTCCTGCTCTCTTAGAAATAATTTCACTGTTGGCATTTAATATCTCAAAAACACCTGAACCTACCGTACCATATCCTAATATAGCAACCTTAATCATATCTTCCTCCATTCTCTGCATATGCAGTACATTATATTTTATCTTAATTTGTATTCTGGTTCGTTATCCATGCAAGATAAGCATTTATAAACGGATCTATATACCCATCCATAACTGCCTGTACATTACTTACTTCCTGATTGGTTCTATGATCCTTAACCATTGTATATGGCTGCATTACATACGACCTTATCTGGCTTCCCCAGCCGTTATCCTTCTGCTCACCACGTATACCATTTGCTTTATCTATATTTTCCTGCTGTTTGAGAAGGAAAAGTTTTGCTTTGAGCATCTGCATCGCCTTGTCTTTGTTCATATGCTGCGAACGTTCATTCTGACACTGTACTACTATTCCCGTAGGATAATGAGTAATACGTATCGCAGATGAAGTTTTATTAATATGCTGGCCACCGGCTCCGCTTGAACGATAAGTATCTATACGAATATCGTCATCCGCAATCTCAATGTCAAGGTCTTCCTCTATCTCCGGCATTACATCACAAGACACAAAGGAAGTCTGGCGCTTACCTGCCGCATTAAATGGTGAAATACGTACAAGTCTGTGAACACCATGCTCTGACTTAAGATATCCATAAGCATTAAGTCCGTTTATCTGAAGTGTAACAGATTTATATCCTGCCTCATCACCATCAAGAAAATCAAGCATCTCAACCTGAAAGCCTTTCTTTTCAGCCCATCTCTGATACATACGGCATAACATACTTGCCCAGTCGCAGCTTTCTGTTCCGCCTGCTCCGGCGTGGAGTGTAAGAATCGCATTATTCTTATCATACTCTCCACAAAGAAGCGTTTCTACTCGGAGATCTTCATATTCTTTTTCAAAATTATCAAATGCTTCCTGAATATCTCCAAGTACATCTGAATCATTTTCTTCTTCTGCTATCTCGATAAGCATCAGTATGTCATCTTTTGATTCACACAGACTGTCATAACGTTCTATAACACTTTTTATTTTTTTACACTCCTGTACTACAGCTGTTGAATGTTCAGGATTATCCCAGAAATCCGGTTCTTCCATTGTACGTTCTAATTCTTCAACCCTGTCCTTTTTATTGGACAGGTCAAGCGAAGCAGCCATATTCTGAAGTGGTTCTTCGTAATTTGACAATGATAATTTTATATTATCAAATTCTACCATCATCATACCTCTTTCTAATACTTTTTACCACAGCACATCTTATACTTCTTACCACTTCCACAAGGACATGGATCGTTTGGCTGAATCTTCTTTCCTTCTCTCTTCTTTGGAGCATTAGGAACTGATTCATCTTTATTGGTGCCTGTTACCTTTGCAACCTGCTCTCTTTCTACTTTCTGTTCAATCTGAATATGTGTAAGTGCTTTTACTGTTTCTTCTGTAATTGCATCAATCATTGCATCGAACATTTCAAAGCCGGCAAACTTATATTCTACAACAGGATCTCTCTGACCATATGCCTGAAGTCCGATGCCCTGACGTAACTGATCCATGTCATCGATATGATCCATCCATTTATGGTCAATAACCTTAAGAAGAATTATTCTTTCCACTTCACGTATCTGATCCTGATCTGGGAATTCAGCTTCTTTAGCTTCATATACCTTTACGGCAGCTTCTTTTAACTGCTGCATAAGTTCTGCCTTTGAAGCATGTTTTTTCTGCTCATCCGTAAGTTCAATCTTATCCATAGGGATAATTGGGATGAGAACATTATTAAGTTCATCGATATCCCACTCTTCTGCAGGAGTATCATCGTTGATTATAGAATCAACACATTTTTCTACAACATCCGTGATAAACTTGTAAATAGTATCACGCATATTTTCTCCGTCAAGAACTTTACGACGCTCTTTGTATATAACTTCACGCTGTTCATTATTAACACGGTCAAATTCAAGAAGGTTCTTTCTTATACCAAAGTTATTTCCTTCAATCTTCTTCTGTGCGCTTTCAATAGCACTTGAAAGCATCTTATGTTCAACCTGCTCACCATCAGGCATGGCATCAAAAAGACCCATAAGTTTCTCTGAACCAAAGAGACGAAGAAGATCATCTTCAAGTGAGATGTAGAATCTTGACTCTCCGGGATCACCCTGACGTCCGGCACGACCACGAAGCTGATTATCTATACGACGTGATTCATGTCTCTCTGTACCGATAATCTTAAGACCCCCAAGCTCTTTAACACCTTCACCAAGCTTAATATCAGTACCACGACCTGCCATGTTAGTTGCTATAGTTACAGCACCCATCTGTCCTGCATCTGCTATTATCTCTGCTTCAAGCTCATGGAACTTCGCATTTAATACCTTGTGTGGGATTCCCTTTTTCTTAAGCATATCACTTAAAAGCTCTGATGTATCGATATTAATTGTACCTACAAGAACAGGTTGTCCTTTCTTATGGGATTCGATTATGTCTGCTACTACAGCATTGTATTTATCTTTCTTTGATTTATAAACTGCATCATTATAATCTATACGTGCGACAGGAAGATTAGTAGGAACTTCTACTACATCCATTCCGTATATATCCCTGAATTCCTTTTCTTCTGTAAGAGCTGTACCTGTCATACCTGACTTCTTCTCATACTTATTGAAGAAATTCTGGAATGTTATAGTTGCAAGAGTCTTACTTTCTCTCTTAACCTTTACATGCTCCTTAGCTTCTATTGCCTGATGAAGACCATCTGAGAAACGTCTTCCCGGCATAATACGTCCTGTAAACTCATCAACGATAAGTACTTCATCATCTTTTACTACGTAATCTTTATCTTTAAACATAAGGGAGTGAGCCCTAAGAGCAAGATTTATATTGTGCTGAAGCTCAAGATTGTCAGGATCTGCAAGATTCTTAACCTGGAAGAACTTCTCTGCTTTTTTCACACCCTCTGCTGTAAGGTTTACATTCTTATCTTTTTCATCTACAACGTAATCGCCTGTTTCTTCCTCTTCTTCATTCATAATAAGGTCCATCTTTGAAAGTTCCTTAGCTGTACCTTTCTTAAGCTGTTTGACAAATATATCACATGCTTCATAAAGCTTTGTAGATTTACCACTCTGACCTGAAATGATAAGAGGTGTACGTGCCTCATCGATAAGTACTGAATCGACCTCATCGATTATTGCATAATGAAGACCACGCTGTACAAGTTCCTCCTTATATACAACCATGTTATCACGAAGATAATCAAAACCAAGCTCATTATTAGTTGCATATGTTATATCACAGTTATATGCTTCTCTTCTCTCATCATTTTCCATAGAATTAAGTACAACACCTACAGTAAGGCCTAAAAATTCATGAACCTTACCCATCCACTCAGCATCACGCTTAGCAAGATAATCATTAACTGTTACGATATGAACACCTTTTCCTTCAAGAGCATTAAGATATGCAGGAAGTGTAGATACCAATGTCTTACCTTCACCTGTTCTCATCTCTGTAATACGTCCCTGATGAAGTATTACACCACCGATTAACTGAACACGATAGTGGCGCATTCCAAGTACACGTGTTGCTGCCTCTCTTACTGTTGCATATGCTTCCGGTAAAAGATCATCAAGTGTCTCCCCATTGGCAAGACGCTCTTTAAACTCACCTGTCTTAGCCTGAAGTTCCGCATCTGTGAGCTTTTCAAACTCCGGACCAAGCGCCTCTATCTTATCAACTATCGGAAGTATTCTTTTCACTTCACGCTGACTATGTGTTCCAAATACCTTGCTAAATAAACTCATGAATTTCACTCCTATACATACTTTATTGTTTCATCAATTCTTTAATATTTTCTTTAGCTTATCATTATATAAAACAAACCATTCTAGAGTATATCATTAAATTGCTTTCTAATCAACCTCTTTAAAGAAAAAGCTGTATATGATGTAAAACACATCATATACAGCTTTTATAAATCATTTTATGGTAATTATGTTGCAGTTCACACTGTAACGTAATAATTAAAACTCAGGCTCAATAAGTCCGAATGTATTGCCCTTTCTCTTATATACAACATTTACCTCATCTGTTGAAGCGTTACGGAATACATAAAAATCATGATTAAGAAGTTCCATCTGGATGCAGGCTTCTTCAGGGAACATAGGCTTCATAGCGAATCTCTTTGAACGAATTATCTTAATCTCATCATCATCTTCGATCTCTTCTTCAACAAATGTCTTGCTGAGTCCTACAGCTGACTGCTGCTTGTCTACAATCTTATTTTTATACTTACGTAACTGTCTCTCAATAATCTCCTCAACCAAATCTATAGAAACATACATGTCACTGCTGACCTGTTCTGCTCTAATAATATTACCCTTCATTGGGATTGTAATCTCAATCTTCTGTCTCTCCTTTTCTACACTAAGGGTAACATGAACTTCCGTTTCCGGAGTGAAATACCTCTCAAGCTTACCTATCTTTTCATAGATAGCTTCTTTAAGTCCTTCTGTAACGTCGATATTTTTACCACTAATGATATACTGCATGTCTACCACTCCTTTACTCTTTTATGTCTCATATTATAAAACAATTTACGCATAAAATCAAGTAATAATGCACAAACAAAACACTACTATTCTTTATCTATTATGCATTTTATATATAAACTCTCGCTTCTTACGACTATATCAAAAAACAATATCTTTACAGTTCACACCTAATATTTCCTACATAGTGTTAACTGTAACGCAATATTCATTATAGTTCATACAAGTCGTATAATTGTTTATCAATTTTAATCAACATTTTTCGACAAAATATATCCACACTATGTTTAACTAAAAAATGTGGATAATGTTGATAACTCGGTGCATAACTCTATTTATTAGCATTTCACGACTAAATAAAATGTTTATAAATGTCAACTTATTAACATTTTCCATGAAAAATGCAACTTTTTACACTTTACAACATACTTTTTTCCACATTTTAAGCCAGTTATTCACAAATAATTGTTAATAGTTGTCTAATGATTTGCCGCACTTTTCTCTTTTGTCTGACAATTATCGACCTTGTAACAAAAAACTGAAAAAGTTTTGTGTGAACTTAAGATAAATAATCCAAGTAAAAAACACCACATAAAATGCGGTGTTTTTTACTTGGATTATGATATTGATTTATGAACTAGATAATTCTTCTTGCACAATATGGTGTTCTGTAGTACATATTTGATATCTTTATACCATCAACTCTGTTACTTGCGTGGATAACATTGCCACCACCCATATATAATGCAACATGACCAACTGAAGAGCCATTCTTATAGAAAATAAGATCTCCAGGCTTAACACTTGATAAGCTTACACTCTTACCATAGCGGGACTGTTCACGTGAAGTTCTTGGTATGCTGTAACCAAATGCTGCATAAACGCTCATTGTAAATCCTGAGCAGTCTGTACCATTAGTAAGACTTGTTCCACCATAAACGTATTTATTACCAAGGAATTTTTTTGCGTATGATACAATCTGTGCACCTGTACCACTTCCCTTGCTGTAACTTACTGATGAACCGGCATTTGATGATTTTTTTCTGGCACTTGATGATTTTGTACTTGTATTTGATGAACTTTTTCTTGATGCTCTTGCTGCGGCGCGTGCTGCTGCACGTTCTCTTTCTGCTCTTGCAGCTGCTGCTTTTCTACGGCGTTTTGCACGTATTTCCTTCATTGAAACAGCTTTTTTAAAGCTTACATTTACATCAACAAACTCTCTTGCTACATATCCATGAGAATCATCAAGAGAAATTTTTATCCAATTTTTACCACATTCTTTTTCTACGCGGAATCTCTCATCTTCAGGTATCTGAACAAGTATTGTTGACTTTGTACTTGTCTTTTCTCTTACATTAAGAGTTACAACACCTTTTTTTACTTTAATATATTTTTTTCCATATTTTCCAGAAAGCTTTTCTGCTGATTTACCTACAGCAAGATATTCTTTCTTAATATACCCTCTGACATTACCTGACTTAACCTGAACCCAGCCATTTTTCTTCTCTTTAAGAATTTTAGCAGATGATCCTCTGTAAAGCCTTCCAATTACTTTTGAGTTCTCTGTACTTGGTTTTTTTCTTATATTTACATAATCATTTGCGATAGATATACCGGTTGTCTGCCATTTCTTTGATACTGTTTCTTTCTTTGCAGCAGTCTTTTTCTTTGCAGATGTATTCTGTACTGCTGTTGTATTTTCACTAGTCTTTGCTGAAGCTGCAACAGTTTTAACTGTATCTTTTTCGTTAGAAACTCCTGTATAATTTGTTGTATAATAATCATTTAATGTTAATGAAAGTCCTGCCATCTCTGTTTCCTGAGATATAGAAGCAGCAGATACATCTTCAGCAGCAGAATAAGGAACTAATGACAATGTTACTGCAGTTCCAAGAATAGCTGCATTTCTTACCCAATGTGTTTTAACCATAACGACCTCCAATTTTGTAAAACAAATATGTTCATATTATATGTTATTAAATATGTCTATTATCTTTGTAATAAAGTTTTACTTTTATTTTTATAATTGTTACAACTTTATTACATCACTTTCTCAAGTATATCAACCTGCATTATATTTGTCAACAGTAATAGAGCGATCATATCCTTCCAATTTATTACATAATTACGGTTCACACATTACATTTTAATTAATTTATTACGGACATCTTTTAACATATTCATAAATCATTTCCACAGCTCCTTCTAAATGAAGCTTTGTCTGGTCAAGACATATGTCATAATTTCCGGCATATCCCCATTCCTCACCTGTATAGTACATATGATAGTTTTTTCTCCTGTCATCCGTTTCCTGTACAAGTATCTCTGCTTTTCTCTTTGATATATCATGCTTTTGTGATATATATGAAACTCTCTTGTCCAATTCACCACTAAGAAATACTCTCACTGCATCTTCCCTGTTTTTAAATGCATAATTAGATGCACGCCCTATAATAACACAGTCATTGTTCCCTATTATATTAAATAGTACCTCTTTAGGAGTTAACCTAAGTCTTTCCTTAAAATCTTCATCCATAGGATTCATCATTGTTTCTATATTTACCTCTCCGAAATACATCGGATACTTATCATAAATCTTTTTTTCCTTTGCCTCTCTTATCAGTTCTTTCTTTGTATAACAGGGTATGCCAAATTTCTCTGAAAGTTTTTTTCCAATCTCATCCCCCATACATCCACACTCTCTGCCAATCGTTATGATCATATGTTTTCTCCTTCCATTGCTATGCCAAGATTTAATTATTGACGCATAGCTTGACGTCAAGTGTCAAACTTGCATCTGTACAGTAACACAATATCCTCTTTATAATTAAAATTGGCTGTATTTTTACAACATCTCTTCAATAAGGTCATAATGATTCTCTACAGCCTTAATCGTCTTCTCTTTATCCCTATCTGTTATTCCTGTATATATCTCTTCATGATATTTCAAAAGCTTACGTATATTATCTTCATCTGCTCTTTTTATTACTATGTCAATCCATTCCCTGTAAACACCTGCGACGGCTTCCATTATGGTTATAAACATCATGTTATCTGTAGATTCAATGAGCGTATCGTGAAATTCTTTGTCAAGACTTGCCAGTTCTTCACCACTTACACTTTTCATCTCATTTAGTATATCCTTAAGCTTATTTTTCTGATTATCTGATATTCCTTTTTCTATAAGAAGCGTACATATGGATTTTTCCATATTACGCCTGAACTCACATACATCATTCTTTGAAATGGAACCAAGTGCAATCATTATCAGCAAAATCTTACTTATAGAATGGCCTGCATTTTTCGATATGTAATTTCCGGAGCCCTGCCTTCTTTCTATCATACCCATTCCGTGAAGTATACTTAATGCCTCACGTATAGAGTTTCTTCCTATAGAAAGTTCTTCAGCTATAGCTCTCTCAGTCGGAAGTTTACTTCCGACCGAAAGGCTTCCATCTTTGATTTTCTTATAAATATAGTCTATAACCTTTCTATATTCAAATGATTCAGTTGACATTACTTTATTCCCCATAATTTACTTATTTTATCTTCTTTATCTTTGTCTGCTTCTTTATCAGATAAATCCGGCAAATACAGATGAGAGTATTACCGTCAGAATACCTGATACTGCTATGGCAAGGCTGCTCATTGCTCCTTCTACCTCTCCAATCTCTATAGCCTTTGCCGTTCCTATTGCATGAGCCGCAGAACCAAATGAAAGACCTTTTGATATCGGTTCTGTTATTCTAAATACTTTACAGACTGCTTCTCCTATCATATTACCAAGAACTCCGGTGACTACAATTACAGCGATGGTTATTGTTACATATCCGCCTAACTCTTCAGATACCGCCATGCCAATTGCCGTAGTTATTGACTTTGGAAGAAGTGTTACATACTCCTCATGTGACAGACCCATAATCACCGATAAAATCCATACCGTAGCTAAACTTGTGACTACACCTGTAATAAGACCACACATAACCGCTTTAAAGTTTTTCTTTAAGAGATGCCACTGCTCATATAATGGAATCGCAAGACATACTGTAGCCGGAGTAAGAAGATAACTTAAGTATTTTGCTCCCTCGTTATAAACCTCATAATTTATATTACCTGCCAGAAGAACTACGATTGAAATAACGATGGAAACTAAAAGAGGATTAAATATTCCAAGTTTAAATTTTTTCTTTAAATACATTCCGGCAATATATGAGATTAGACTAAGTGTTACTCCTGCAAACATTGAGGTTTCAAAAAAACTATTCATCATCTTTTCCTTTCTCTTTGTTCATTCTGATAATGCACTGTGATACCCGACCTGTCGCTGCCATTACTGTAACAACAGTAACTACCGTAATTATACAGACAGGTACCAAAATGGGTTTTAAAAGTCCCCAGCTTGTCATAATTCCTACCCCCGCCGGTATAAACATAACAGGCATTATTTCTATAAGAAACTTTCCCGTTTCCTTCACGCTATCCAGCTTAATAATGCCAGTCATAAGTCCTGTAAAAAGTATAGCCATACCATATATACTTGCCGGGATTGGAAAAGGAAGTAAATATTTAAGAAGTTCACCTATAAACGAAATTGCGAGAATTATTAAAAATTGTTTAATGTATTTCATTTTTTAATTGTAAATCCTTTCTTTATAAATTTAATAACAATTCGTAACAGTTCAGCCATATAACTAATAGATAGTATTCGAGCTTGCTCAGTATACTATCTGTTATTTATATAGTAAAACTGTTACAACAATTCATAAAATTAGTATATATTAAATCTCGAATGAAATTGGTACTACCAATTATTATAATTATATTAAGAGAGATTTGTCAAATGAA
Source organism: Lachnospiraceae bacterium (assembly GCA_022764445.1). Classification (GTDB taxonomy): domain Bacteria; phylum Bacillota; class Clostridia; order Lachnospirales; family Lachnospiraceae; genus Butyribacter. The sequence continues at coordinate 11,293 of JALERT010000192.1, forward strand.
AACTGACGTAATGAATAAAACAAAAGCTGCAACGCAGCGACTGACAGCAGTTCATAACTAAAGTATTTTTTAATATAACAACTGCTGTCAGGTTGTATGAATGTAGTGAATGGAAGGATGAACTGCTAATCACAAATTTATTACATTAGTAGCAATCTTATTTCTAAACATAACATCATGCTCAACAATCAACATCGTCGGCTTGTATTTCTCTATGAGCTTTTCTATCTGAATTCTTGAAAATACATCAATATAATTAAGTGGTTCATCCCATATATAAAGATGGGCCTGCCTAATAAGGCTTGCTGCAATAAGAACCTTTTTCTTCTGCCCTTCTGAAAATTCTTCCATAGATTTTCCGAATTGTTCACGCTCAAATCCAAGCTGCCGCAAAAGTGATAATAAAAGACTATAATCAAGTCCATTTTCAGTTACATATTTTTTTAGACTTCCTTTTAAATGGGATGTATCCTGATTAATATATGAAATAACGAGATTACCTGTTGTTTCTAATACTCCTTTTGTAATCATATTATCCATATCTTTCCCAATTATCGCCTTAATCAGACTTGATTTTCCACAGCCATTTTCTCCACTAATAAAAAGACGTTCCCCTTGATTTAATTCAAATGTCAAATCAGAAATAACAGGATTTTTTCCATCTTTATACTGCAGCGAAAAGTCACGGCAAAGAATAAGTCTCTTTTTATAATGAGATAATGGCATAATCTTAAGGTCTGTCACCTTTTCTATATCATTCAGCAGATCTTCTTTCTCTTCTATCTCATGATTTATACGTTTTTCAAATGATTTTACCCTTGCCTGCATTTTCTTTGTTTTTGCTCCAATATAAGCCCTGGTATCTATCATACGTTCATGCTCCTTAATCGGATCAAATCCAATCTTTGTACTCTCATTTTTTTCTGCCCATGCTGAAGCTCTTTTAGCAGCACATTTTAACTTTTTTATCTCCTTCATGTGCTTTTCATTTTCCATAAGTGCATTATTATCTGCTTTCTCTTTATTATCCCACCAGCTTGAGAAATTACCATTCTGTACCTCAATAGAATTACGATTTAACACCAGCACATGATTTACACACGCATCAAGTAAATCTCTATCATGCGATACTAATATAAATCCCGTTTTTGATGCAAGATACTCTTTTACTATTTCCCTTGCTTCTTTATCAAGATGATTTGTCGGCTCATCAATCAGAAGAAAATCATTATCTCCTGAAAAAAGCACAGCAAGCATTACTTTTGTACGTTCGCCAAAGCTAAGTGTTCTTATCGGTCTGTAAAGCACCTCAGAATCAACCGAGAGTGTGTTAAGTTCACAAATAACCCTCCAGCTCTCTACCCCGGGTTTCCAATACTCCATAAGTTCATCTGCTGTCATTTCAAGCTCCGACTCACTTGTTTTATATGGAAAATAATCAAATGATGTACCTGCAGATATCGAACCTGCGTATTCATATTTTCCAAGAAGAAGATTTAAAAATGTCGTTTTTCCTTTTCCGTTTCTTCCTATAAATCCCAATTTCCAGTCAGTATCTATAGAGAATGAAACATTTTCAAAAATGTTATCAAAACTGCCCTCATACCCAAATGTTAGATTATTCACTTTTATTTCAGCCATATGGTTTACCTCCTTTTTCAAAGAGTTTCGCTTACGAAACTTCCAAATATAGCAAAAGCCTGCTTTGCGTACACAAAGCAGGCTCGTTTAATACACCTATATAAAACCTTTTATAAAAGTAAATACTACTAAATAAGGCTATAGGAGACTAACGATAATCCAACTTAAGTGTACACAAATAAAAGCTTGCGCTTTTAGTCTTCTTTTTTGCTTCACTTAAATTAAATTATCTGTTAAACATCCTTTCACCCTACACCAAAGGTGTCCTTTCTTTTAATTAATTACATCGAGTATACTATATTATAAATCCGATTGCAAGTGCTACACTTTATTTAGTCGCAATTGCCTCAATCTCTATAGCAACATCCTTTGGAAGTCTTGCAACCTCGACGCATGATCTTGCCGGATATGGAGCTTCAAAATATTTTGCATATACTTCATTAATTTTTCCAAAATCATCCATATTTTTTATAAATACAACTGTCTTAACTACGTTTGACATTGATGTACCTGCTGCCTCTAAAAGAGCTGCAAGGTTTGATATTGCCTGCTCAGCCTGAGCTTCTGCAGAACCTGTTACAAGCTCTCCTGTAGCCGGATTGATAGGAATAACTCCTGATGTATAAACCATGCCATTTACTTCAATAGCCTGTGAATATGGTCCTATAGCTGCCGGTGCCTTGTCTGTACTGATTACATTCTTCATATTTTTCTCCAATCCTGCACATTATATTAGTGCATATTTTTATTATTTGTGTTACAGTTCACACCTAACATTTTTAGTGTAATCTGTTACATGTTATCACATAGTATATCACTAATTTTATTATTGCACTAGTCTTTTCATTTACAATTCATTTACCATTAACACTATAGTTACGGTTCACACCTATAACTAAGTTAGCAACCCCCATTTCAAATGGGG
>JALERT010000195.1 GCA_022764445.1 Lachnospiraceae bacterium
GAAGATAGTCATCCGGATAACCATTTTCTTTTATAAGCTGTAGTTTTCGCTCAACAAGTTTTTGCTTTTTAATGAGATACTCAGAATTGGACTGTTCTGCTTCCTCATTATGAAGCAGTTCAAATCTTGCCTGAGCTGCAGAAAGTTCAATGATCTCGTCCTGCACTTTTCTAAGTTCAGGGATTTTTTTATATAATTCTTCGTAACGTTCATCAAGAATACGTTGATTTTTCATTCGTATATTGTCATATTCATACATGATATCACGATATTGTGTGTTTGATATACCCATTGGATCCTCCGTTCTAATGGTTTAAAAGTCTTTTTTCGAGTTCGTCAACTTCTGATTTTGTTGTTCCACGCTGTTGAAATGACTGAAATTGATTTTTATTTGCAGTACCCATAGCTGTTTTTGGGATATTAGATTTTTGTACATCATTTTTTTGTGAATTCTTTTCAGCCTTCATATCTGCATATGCTTTATCAGCTTTTTCTACATCCTGCATTGTATGAACATCAGCTTTGTGCCAGTTGTCAAGTATACCTTCTGTATACTTAAAGTCTGCTTTATGGATTTTAAGCATTGTTCTGCTGCATGCATCGAGTATAACGCCTAAATCCATCTTCCAGTCATTCTGCCAGTGGTCAACAAACTTCTTTTCAATCATTGCAAGTGGTCTTCCAAGACCAAATGCTTTAGAAATGGCTGTATACACAGTATTGTAATTAGATGTTATAAGCTGTGCATCTTCAGGCGTCTTAACTTTATTTTCATCCCATGATAATGCAACTGTCTGTATGTATCTGACATTGGTTTTGCCAAGAGAAATACAGTATTCATAAAGGTAAAGAAGAAGGTCGGATGAAAAATGAAGTGTTCCATAAAGATATGATATAAGCTGTATCTCTGTGGACTTTAACGGCCTGTTAAGATAGCTTTCTATAACATGGCATGTCCATGTAAAGTTTTCGTTATTGGCAAGCTGCTCTGATACTTCATTAGAAACAGAAAAATCAATATTATTGGAAGTGCTTTCCTCATAATCTTCATGATTTTGTATCGCTGCATCCTCGGTGGAAGCAGAAGATTCTTCATATGAAGAGAGTTGTTGAGAATCAGTCAGCGGTTTATTATTTATATCATCACTGCCTGATAATGTAATATCTGTATCAGGATAAAGCATTTCCACGCCTGAAAGCTCTGCATTATTATTATATTGTAATCTCATAAGTCCCTGCTTTTCCCAGTACTGAAATGCCCGCAGTATATCTTTTTCAGTACTTTCAAGTCTGTCAGCAAGTCCGGCTACGGATATACCCGTCTCGCCTGACTGGATGCATTTACAAAAATATAAATAAACCTTGACATAGCTGCCGTTGGCATTAAGCATATACTTCTCTATAAATATGTTTGGTATCGATGTTACGGCAGGTATGCGGCTGTAGCATGATAATATCTGTTCCATATCTGAATTTGCCTCGTTTCTATATAAGATAAGTTAATTTTAACATAGATTATGAATGTTGCAAGATGACGGTAAGCTTTTGGCAATGTGTATAAAAAAATTGTGGATAATGTTAATAATGTTGATAAAATGTAAAACAGTGTCGAAACATATGGAATATCGTCGTGTTGTTATAAAAAAATATCCACAATCGATTGTGAAAAATTATCAACAATCAAATTGTGGATAATGTGGATAATTATTTTGAAACAAGGTGTTCTCCAATGTTTACAACGTCTCCGGCTCCCATAGTTATCAACAAATCACCGTTCATACAATTTTTTGTTAAAAATTGTTCTATTTCGTCAAAACTTGGGAAATAATGTGCATTACAGCCCAGTTTCTTTAATTCTTCCTGAAGTGTTCGTGATGAAATATCGCCAGGATCTTTTTCTCTTGCTGCATATATATCTGCGAGAACAACATTTTCTGCATGTGAAAGAGCCTTTGCAAATTCAGGCAGCAGAGCTCTTGTCCTGCTGTAGGTATGAGGCTGGAAAACACACCAGAGATGTTCGTGAGGATATTTCTCAGCAGCTTTAAGAGTAGCTTCAATCTCTGTTGGGTGATGAGCATAATCATCAACAACTGTTACACCATTGAAAGAGCCTTTGAGTTCAAAACGTCTTTCAGTTCCTTTAAAATCAGCAAGTCCATTAAGTATTGAAGGAGTATCTATACCATAATATTCTGCAACGGCTATTGCTGACAGTGCATTAGTTATATTATGTGTACCGATAACGCTGAGATTTACACGTATATCTGTAACTTCTCCATTACGTACAAGCGTAAAGCTTCCGTGACCTTTTTCATCAAATTTTATATCAGAAGCAGAATAATCTGCCGGTCTGTCTGTTCCAAACGTTATTATCTTACATTTTAAATCACCGGTAATTTCCTCAATCTTATCAATTGATGAATTTATAACAAGAACACCGTCTTCCGGAATGAGCTTTGCAAATTTATGGAAAGATGAGCGTATATCATCAATATCCTTAAAAAAGTCAAGATGGTCAGCATCTACATTAAGAATAATACCTGCTGTTGGATGGAACTTAAGAAAACTGTTAGTATATTCGCATGCTTCGGTTATAAAGTTATCTGAGTGGCCTATACGTATGTTACCATGGATTGCATCGAGTATGCCTCCGACAGAAATAGTCGGATCCTTCTGTGCGGCAAGGAAAATATGTGTAAGCATGGAGGTTGTGGTCGTTTTACCATGCGTACCTGAAACAGCTATAGCATTTGGATAATTTTTCATAACCTGTCCAACCATCTCTGCTCGTTCCATCATAGGAATTCCCATTGACTTCGCAGCCGCGAATTCAGGATTATCAGGATGTATTGCAGCAGTGTAAACAATAAAATCTATGTCATCAGTTATATTTTCTGCTTTCTGTTCATATGTTATATGGATACCCATTGATGAGAGATGCTTTGTTATCTTGCTTTCTTTCATATCAGAACCATAAACATTAAAACCATTATCGTGAAAAAGTTCAGCAAAACCACTCATGCTTATACCGCCGATTCCAATGAAATATGCTTTACAAGGTTTTTTTAAATCAATTTGGTACATTAGTGACACCATCCTATCTATTATATTTATAAATTTTTAGCGTTAATTTAAGCTTAACTTCTTTAATTATAATAGATAAAACAGAAAATACAATCAAAAACGGAAAATGTATTAAAAATGTAAATATTTTTTTAAATCCGTAATATAATGTAAAGAGCATTTCGGTTACTAGTGTGAAAAGGCAGTTTTGATAAAATGAACACAATTTAAAATGAGGAATTTGTATAAAATGACCAAAAATATGAAAAGATAAATAGAAAATTAGTTATATTTATTCACAATTTTACTAATATATGATATACTCGTTATATGAATTAACAAATCATAGAAAAGCGTATAAATACAATATTTTATATTGATATTAGGGAATTTTAAAAGAATTAAATAAATACAAAGGGGTGATTACGTGATTAAGAAAGAAATGATTGCAATGTTATTAGCTGGTGGACAAGGCTCACGATTAGGGGTACTCACAGCAGGCGTTGCTAAGCCGGCTGTTGCATTTGGCGGTAAGTACAGGATTATTGATTTCCCACTTAGCAACTGTATTAATTCCGGAGTAGATACTGTAGGTGTTTTAACACAGTATCAGCCATTACGTCTGAATACACATATAGGGATTGGTATTCCATGGGATCTTGACAGGAACGTTGGTGGTGTTTCAATATTACCTCCATATGAAAAGAGCAATAGCAGTGAGTGGTACACAGGTACTGCCAATGCTATATATCAGAACCTTAAGTATATGGAATATTATAATCCTGATTATGTTCTTATACTTGGTGGAGATCATATTTACAAGATGGATTATGAAGTTATGCTTGATTTCCATAAAGCTAATAAGGCTGATATAACATTAGCTACGATTCCTGTTCCTATTGAAGAGGCTAGTCGTTTTGGTGTTGTTATAACCGATGAAAATAAAAGAATCCTCGAATTTGAGGAAAAGCCCGAAAATCCTAGAAGCAACCTTGCATCTATGGGTATTTACATATTCTCATGGCCTGTTTTAAGAGATGCTTTGCTTAAACTTAAAAATCAGCCTGCATGTGATTTTGGTAAACATATTATCCCATACTGTCATGAAAAGGGAGATCGTATATTTGCATACGAATATAATGGTTATTGGAAAGATGTAGGAACTCTTGGTTCATACTGGGAGTCCAATATGGAACTTATCGATCTTATTCCTGTATTTAATCTCTATGAAGAGTTCTGGAAGATATATACAAAGAGTGAAAAGATACCACCACAGTATATTTCAGGAAATGCCATAGTAGATAAGGCAATCATAGGAGAGGCGTCAGAAATCTATGGAGAAGTTCACAATTCGGTTATTGGTTCCGGTGTTACCATAGAAGAAGGTGCAATTGTACGTGATTCTATAATCATGGGTTCAACCACTATAGGCGCAGGAACGATTGTGGATAAGGCAATAATTGCAGAGAATGTTGTTGTTGGTAAAAACTGCAGACTTGGTGTTGGTGAAGAAGTACCGAATAAACTTAAACCGGATATATATGCGTTTGGTCTTGTTACAATTGGTGAAGAAAGCGTTATACCGGACAATGTAACTATAGGTAAAAATACTGCAATATCAGGTGTTACGGATTCTAGTGATTATCCTAATAACACACTGGCAGGTGGAGAATGTTTGATTAAGGCAGGTGAAAGAGAATGAGAGCTATTGGTATAGTATTAGCTGGAGGAAACAGCAACAGGATGAAAGAGTTATCCAACAAACGTGCAGTGGCAGCAATGCCCATTGCAGGTGGATACAGAAGCATTGATTTTGTACTTAGCAACATGAGCAATTCACATATACAGAAGGTAGCTGTATTTACACAGTACAATGCAAAATCACTAAATGAGCACCTTAATTCTTCTAAGTGGTGGGATTTTGGACGTAAGCAGGGTGGTTTGTATGTATTTACTCCAACTACAACTCCGGAAAACAGTTATTGGTACAGGGGAACAGCAGATGCGATAGCACAGAATATCGATTTCCTTAAGAATAGTCATGAACCATATGTTGTAATTGCATCCGGAGATGGTATATACAAGCTTGATTATGCCAAAGTTCTTGAGTACCACATAGCTAAGAAAGCTGATTTCACTGTTGTTACGGCAGATGTTGCCGGTAAAGATGATCCAAGCAGATTTGGTGTCATAAAGACAGATGAAGATGGAAGGGTAATTGATTTTGAAGAGAAACCTATAAGTACAGATGGTTCACAGGTATCTACAGGAATTTACATAGTAAGAAGAAGACAGCTTATTGAACTGATAGAGAAGGCTAAGGAAGAAGAAAGATATGATTTTGTTAAGGATATCCTTATCAGATACAAAAATGTAAAAAGAGTTTATGCATATCCGATGGACTCATATTGGAGCAATATATCAACAGTTTCTTCATATTATAATACCAATATGGATTTCTTAAAGAAAGATGTAAGAGATTACTTCTTTAGACAGTACCCTGATATTTATTCAAAGATAGATGATCTTCCACCGGCAAAGTATAATGCAGGTTCATGTGTAAAGAACAGTCTTGTATCCAGTGGATGTATTGTAAACGGATATGTTGAAAATTCTATCCTGTTTAAGAAAGCATATATAGGAAATAACTGCGTTATAAAGAATTCGATAATCTTAAATGATGTATATGTAGGTGACAATACCCGTATTGAAAACTGTATAGTAGAAAGCAGGGATACAATTCGTGCAAATACCAATTATGTTGGTAATGATGGGGAGATAAAGATTGTTGTCGAAAAGAATGAACGTTATGCATTATAAGGGTAAATACAATGTTGGGGTTATTATTTAAAGAATTATTTCAAAATAACCAAAGGGGGTATTTAATGTGCAGATAACAGATGTAAGAGTGCGCAAGATAACAAAAGAAGGGAAGATGAAGGCAATCGTATCAATTACTATAGATGGTGAATTTGTTGTTCATGATATAAAAGTGATTGAGGGAGAAAAGGGATTGTTTATTGCGATGCCTAGTCACCGTATGGGTGATGGTGAATATAGGGATATAGCACACCCAATTAATTCTGAAACGCGCGATATGATACAGAGTGTTATCCTCGAAAAGTACGAAGAGATGCTGTCGGAAGATGAGAAGGCAGAATGAATAATATAAAAATGAAAAAATGAATTATTACATATTATATGGAAGCTGTGACATATGGGTACAGCTTCCATTTTTCTTTACTATATATAAGTAACAGTTAAGTCTAAATTCGCTCCATTCATAAAATTTTACAACAGTTTTTAATATTT
>JALERT010000208.1 GCA_022764445.1 Lachnospiraceae bacterium
ACAATCTGGCGCGCTAACCAGCTGCGCTATATCCACCATAAATATTACGACTCTCAGATGCTTTCCATCAGAACTTCGTTTATCACTCAGTACTTATAGTCTGTACTGAAAAACGTGCCAAGAGGGATTCGAACCCCCGACCTACGGCTTAGAAGGCCGTTGCTCTATCCAGCTGAGCTATTGGCACATGAAAAGCGGGTGATGGGAATCGAACCCACGTATCCAGCTTGGAAGGCTGGTGTTCTACCATTGAACTACACCCGCATATATTAGAGAAAGCTCAAATATGCTTCCTTCTATTAGGTTTTATCTGCGTCACTAATCGGGGTGACAGGATTCGAACCTGCGACCCCCTGATCCCAAATCAGGTACACTAGCCAAACTGTGCCACACCCCGGTTTGTTTCATTTGCTAACCGCTTTCCCGTGACGCAAGATATATATTACAGTATGATTGATTATTTGTCAACACTTTTTTTTAAATTTTTTTACCTTTTGTTAAATAAAAAAGTAAATTCCACTTTAGGCTGAATTTAGTCTTCAGTATGGAATTTAAGTTTACTTTTCCAATTTGAATCCAAACTGTTTTTGAAGTTTCATATATACTTCACATGAATCCTTATGGGATTTTATCTTTTTAATTTCTCTTTTTCATCTCTTATAACATCAGTTTTGACTTCTTCTTTTGTTATATTAAGTGTACCACATCCTATTTCTGGTACATAAAAGTCTCTTATATAAGTCATTTCTTATATTGTTTTTTATAACATGTACCCCACTTATAGCCTTTGCTTTAAGCCTTTTGATAAACATCTCTTATTTTCTTTTCCAATTACTATTTCTGTGGTTTTAACCCTAAATCTTCCTTTATCTTAGTTGTAGAAATACCTTCTGTTCTTGGAAGATATATAACCTCACAATAATCTTTAAGAAAATCAAACTTTCCTTCCCAGTCATGTCCCATAACAAATATGTCTATGTCATTGTCCTGAACATCCTTTATCTTCTGTTCCCAGTTTCTTTCGGGAATAACCTCATCTACATACTTTATAGCTTCAAGAATAGTCTTTCTGTCTTCATAAGAATAATATGCTTTTTTATTCTTAAGCGCATTAAACTCATCTGTAGATATTGCCACCAATAAGTAATCCCCAAGCTCTTTTGCTCTTCTTAAAAGATTGATATGACCTACATGTAATAAATCAAATGTACCATAAGTAATTACTTTCTTCATCGTTACGCCTCTCTGTTCTGCTATAATCTCTATTTTCGTATTTTAATAATTATCATTGTCTTAATAAATCAGAGTGTCAAAAAATACTCTCACATATTGTCTTCCAGGTAATATACACAAAATACTTATAGATTTTACTTGATTTATATTTTCATGTCAATGATTACCCAAAATTGTCGTAAATAAACATTATTACAACGTTATAGTTTACACTTAACATTCTAATTCCATTATGATGATATCTTTTATCTTCCACCTACAATAATTGATAGTTCATCAATAAGTTTTTCCATTTCTTCCTGCGTTCCAATAGAAATTCTTAAATAATTATCAATACGCGGACTATTAAAATGTCTTACAAATATTTTCTTTTCACGTAATTTTGTAAATATCTCATTTGCATTTACGCTCCTGTGAGTAGCGAATATAAAGTTAGTCATTGAATCTCCATATGAGAAACCAAGCTCTGTAAGCTTCTTCTTTGTCCATTCTCTTGTGTCAATTATCATCTTATTGGTTTTCTGGAAATATTCTTCATCCTCTATAGCTGCTGCACCAATCGCAACTGATAATCTTGTCATAGGATAGCTATTATATGAAAATCTTACATCATTCATTGCTTTGATAAGTTCAGGATTACCCATTGCATATCCTATGCGCATACCAGCCAGTGAACGTGACTTTGAATAAGTCTGCACGATAAGTACATTATCGTATTCTTTTGTAAGAGAAAGAGCAGACTCTCCACTAAAATCTACATATGCTTCGTCAATAATTACTACAACATCCCTGTTATGTTCTATAATATCCCTGAGCATATCCTCTGACTGTTTAATACCTGTAGGTGCATTTGGATTTGCGATAACAACTCCTCCATTTTCTTTATAGTAATCCTCTGTCCTTACATTAAAGTTATCATCAAGAGCAGGTCTTTCATACGGAATATTAAAAAGTTCTGCCCAGACATCATAAAATGAATATGTTATATCAGGAAAAAGTATCGGTTTGTTACTATTGAAAAATGTCATAAATGCGATTGCAAGTACATCATCCGAACCAACGCCGACAAACACCTGATTATTATTAACTTCATATCTTTTTGCAATCGCATTTATCAATAATTCTGAATTTGGATCAGGATATAATCTTAAAGAATCAAGATCAAACTCCTTCATTGCCTTCTCAACTGCCGGTGAAGGCGGATATGGATTCTCATTTGTATTAAGTTTTATCATTCCTTCTATATTGGGCTGTTCTCCGGGAACATAAGGATCTATTGTACGTAAATTATCTTTCCAGCTACTCATATTTTTTCCTTTCGTCTGTACTTTTATTTAAAATTTATCTCTTATTTATTGGCTTTATTTCATACTGAATAATTATTGTATTAATACTTTTACTGTCCACATCACAGGTGTAAACAATAAATAAAAACTCCTAATTACTGTACTCTGCTGCAAGCTTCTCAAACGAATCAAACGATCTTTTAATCATATCTGTGTCTACACAGTAAGCTATACGGACATAACCAGGACACATAAACGCACTTCCCGGAACAAGTAAAAGATTGTATTTCTTAGCTTTTGCCACAAAAGCCGAATCATCTGGCTCTAAAGTTTTTACCCAGAGATAAAATGCTCCGTCAGGCTTTACACATTCCATTCCAAGTTCTGTAAGCTTATTATATAAAAGTTTACGGTTTGTATCATATGTTGTTATATCCGTAGTCTCATCAAGACATTTTGCAACAGCGAGCTGTATAAGAGATGGTGCATTAACAAAACCGAGTATTCTATTTGCTATGCTTGCTGCATTAATGACATTTTCAAAGTCATCAACTTCATTTGGAATAACAAGATAACCTATACGCTCCCCTGGGAGTGATAAAGATTTACTATAAGAATATCCAACGATAGTATTATCATAAAATTTTGTCAAATATGGTACATCTACACCATCATATGCAAGTTCCCTATATGGTTCATCCGCAATCAGATAAATTGAAGTGCCAAATTCCTTCTGTTTTTTATTAAGTATATCTGCAATATTCTTTATTGTTTCTTCCGAATAAACAACACCCGTAGGATTGTTCGGTGTATTGACTATTACAGCTTTTGTTTTATCTGTTATTTTTTCTTCAAATTCTTTAAGATTTGGCTGGAATGTTGGAGGATTAGGTGATACAACCACCATCTTACCATCAAAATTGGCAACATAATTATTATACTCTCCAAAGTAAGGTGCAAAAGCTATAACCTCATCGCCCGGATCTAAAAGTGTTTTTAATATTACATTAAGACCTCCTGCTGCACCGACAGTCATAATAATATTTTTCTCATTAAATGATGTTCCAAACTTCTTATTAAGTGAATCAGCTATAGCAGAACGAACTTCCTCATAACCCGAATTATTCATATAACCATGCACATAATTCGGTGTATCCTCTTCAATCACTTCCTTAATCGCTTTGCTGACAGCTTTTGGTGGCTCAACACTGGGATTTCCAAGACTGAAATCATATACATTCTCTGCGCCAAATTTCTTTGCCATCTTTTTTCCTTCTTCAAACATTGCACGTGTAACGGAACTGCCCTCCACGTACTTAACCATTTTCTTTGCTATCATATCTGATTCATCCTCTCAGTTTTTTTTATTTTTAATCCTCCCGCTTTCGCGGGTCCCTCCTTCTGACAAATGGTAGCAGACGCATTTTTTGCAAACTTCGTTTGCTATATCTATAAGGAATAGGTCACAAGGACTCTTCCCGCTTACGCGGGTCCCTCCTCGCGACAACGTCTGCGTAGGTCACAAGGAATCCTCCCGCTTTCGCGGGTCCCTCCTTCTGACAAATTATACCACTATTTGTTCATTAGTTAAAGTAAAACGTAATAGTTCAGAATTATATCAAACAATTTTTTTAAAAATACTTGCATTATTAATATAACTATGATATTATCATATCGTTGTCGAAAAATGAATACGATATGCGCTTCTAGCTCAGTTGGCAGAGCACCTGACTCTTAATCAGGGTGTCCAGGGTTCGAACCCCTGGAGGCGCACTTAAAGTCTCCGTTTGACAGACTAGATTCTGTTGGGTAGGGGCTTTTTTATTTTATTTAAGAAAAAGTCAATTAAAAAACGTTTTCCTAAAAATTACAAGTCACACAAGTAAAAAATGACACAGAAAACAACTATTATCGTATTTTCTGTGTCTGTCATTTTCATCAGCCAAAAATTGTAAACTGTAACAACATTATTTTTACGGAAATAAATTAAAATTATACTTGCATTATATAAATAAACGTGATATACTAGTTATGTTGTTGTGATACAACGTAACCAGATATGCGCTTCTAGCTCAGTTGGCAGAGCACCTGACTCTTAATCAGGGTGTCCAGGGTTCGAACCCCTGGAGGCGCACTTATAAGAAGTCCTCGTTTGACAGACTTAGAGCTGTTGGGTAGGGGCTTTTTTTATTCCATAATTATAATAAAAACTTTAAATTTCACTTTCTATAAATCACATAATTTTAAACAATCCATATATTATAAGTAATAAATTATATCTGGTGGTTATATACTATGTCATTCTGCAGATTTTTAAAGTGCTGTGCGCAAAACCGCTTCATCAATAAAAAGGCTCTTTGTATGAAACGTTCATGGGATGAGGTATGCAAAATTATAGATTCTATTTGCCCGTGCAACTGTAAATGTCCGCGAAAACATCATAGACATAGATAAATTAACCACCAAATATATTTCTTTACTCCATTTCACGTATAATCTTTCTTATAGGAAGTACCAATCCGGGAGATACAGAAAGTTCATCTATCCCCATTCTGATAAATTTTTCAGTAAGTTCCATATCTGCACCAAGTTCGCCACAGATGCCTGCCCATATTCCTTCTTTATGAGCATTATCAATTACCATTTTAATCATTCTAAGTATTGCTTCATGATGTGCATTATAAAATTCGTCAATTTTTGTATTCTGACGGTCAACTGCAAGAGTGTATTGTGTAAGATCATTAGTTCCTATACTGAAAAAGTCCGCCTCTTTCGCAAGAATGTCACTTATGATGGCAGCCGCAGGAGTCTCAATCATAATTCCCTCTTCTACATTACCAATTTCTACGCCGTCTGATTTTAATTCTTCTTTAACTTCAACGGATATCTTTTTTATACGACGAACTTCCTCAACAGAAGTTATCATAGGATACATTATTGCAATATTACCATACGCACTTGCCCTGAATAAAGCTCTAAGCTGTGTTTTAAATATCTCAGGCTTCGTAAGACATATCCTTATTGCCCTGTATCCCATAGCCGGATTTTCCTCTTTATCAAGATTAAAATAATCTGCCTGCTTATCAGCACCTATATCAAGTGTACGTATTATTACTTTCCTGCCTGCCATAGTCTCTGCAACCTTTTTGTATGCCTTAAACTGTTCCTCCTCTGTAGGAAAATCTGATGCCTGAAGATAAAGAAATTCACTTCTGAAAAGTCCTATTCCACCTGCATCATTTTGCAAAACTGCTGCCAGATCAGATATGCTACCTATATTGGCATACAATTTTATCTTCTGCCCGCTTTTTGTAACATCCTCTTTTCCTCTTAGGCTCTTAAGAAGTTCTTTTTGTTTTTCATCCTGATTTTTCTTCTCAAGATATTCATTTAAAACCTTCTCATCAGGATCAACTATAAATGTACCTGTATATCCGTCTACTATTCCCTTTTTTCCATTCCATTCTTCTTTTATGTCTACACCTATAATAGCAGGAATACTCATTGTCCTTGCAAGTATCGCCGTATGTGAATTAGATGATCCGTACTTTGTTACAAATGCAAGCAGCTTACTTTTATCCATCTGCACCGTTTCGCTGGGAGCAAGGTCCTCTGCAACTATAATGACAGGTTCATTTCCTATATTAGCTGAATCGCCTCCACCGCATAATATAGATATAACTCTTTCTGATATATCCTTAACGTCCGCAGAACGTGCTTTAAAATATTCATCATCCATATTGGCAAACATTTCTGCAAAATTATCACTTGTCTGACCTACGGCATACTCCGCATTTAACTTTTGGGTATTAATAATATTTTCAACTGAATCATTATAATCGTCATCTTCGAGCATCATCGCATGAACTTCAAAAATTTCTGCATTCATCTCCCCGACTTCTTTAACTGCTTTATCATGAAGTTCATGAAGCTGTTCTATAGCGATATTTTTTGCTTCCTTAAAACGTTTTATTTCTGA
>JALERT010000188.1 GCA_022764445.1 Lachnospiraceae bacterium
GAGTCCCGGACAGAGTTTATGATCCTGTAAAAGATCAGGACGGTTTTTAAAAGCAATTTTTGCTGTATCTACTGCTCTTATAAGCTCACTTGAATAAAGTGCATCTACATCATATAATTTCATTCTTTCACCAAGAAGTTCAGACTGGAGTTTTCCTTCTTCTGATAGAGGTACATTTACATTACATTTTGTGCTGTTTTGTCTGCCGTGGCGTATTAAATAAATTATCATATTTATCCTTTCGTATATGTTAGAGTTTAGATGCAATAGTAATAATATGCTGTAATTCATTTCCTTCTTCAGGAGCAGCACCGAAGTCAGTAGCTTTTCCTGTTGGATTTACCTGAAGTAATCTGTCAGGCTGGTCTCCTTCTGTTTTTACGATAACAAAATATTTTGAATCCTTTTTAGCGGGATCAAATGTTATGAAAATACTTGAAGCATTACCTGGATAACGATAGTTTTCTGGCATTGAGACTCTTGTTATCTGCATATTATCACTTATATTTAAAGAAATTATCTCAAAGTCATCAGCCGTATATGGACATGATTTTGTATTTTCATATGATTTTTCAAAAAATTCAATTATACATTCACCTTCACGACTAATTATATCATTTATAAATTCCTCACCCTCATCAAAGAGTCTTTTTGGAATCTCACGTGCTTCAATACGTTGTCTGAGCATGGCATGAAATAATACTTCATTATCAGGCACATTATCTGCCTGTGTGTTAAATGTTTTTTCTTCTTTATTGATATTCACTATAATATTCTGATTATAAGGATTAAATACTGCTCCCTCAATGTCTGATGATTTCATTATGACATCAAGGCATACTTTAAATGGGATATTTAAGACAATAGGATAATTATTTCTATTTGTTCCCTTATTAAGTTCTTCTTCTGATGTAAAGACTGGGAAATATTTTACACCTTCGTTATTGACAAGTATACATGGTTGGGGTTTTGCGCCTTCCGGAATAGGTGTTTCTTTCCCTTTTGATTCTTCTATTTTTTTAAGAAGTTCAGGATCTGTATCTTCAGGCATTTTAGCTGGGACAAACATATTTGCTGTCTCCAAAAGATTTGTAAGATTCGCTGCATCATCCTTTGTCTGTGCAATCTTCATTTTATTGAGTAAGTTTTCTATTTCTTTATTTACTGATGTCATTATATGTATTTCCTTCCTTATATTCTGCTTTTGCCTGGCAAATCGCAGCTATTTTTGTAACTATTAAGACTCTTCAACAAACATTCGCATTTATTATAATACCAATATCATTATAATACCAATATCATTTTAATTCGTCAAATAAAAAGATGTGACCGCTTAACATACAATCATAGCCCGACATCAAGTGTCAGCCTGCGTCTGTACAGTAATAGTCACATCTCTTTATATATATGATATTAAGGCATTATTACTCTTTCATTTTAAAAAGCTTAGAAATATTGTCTTTGTCTGTATCGCTATAATAACCATACTGCAGTAATTCATAGTCTTTAAGAAAATTTGTTATTTTTTCATCTTTCTTATCGTCATAATTGTTCCATTTTCCGGAATTATCCATATATCCATTGACGTTCATTGCAGGTATGTCTTTCGATAAATTCTCAACAAACTGATTATACAGAGGCAACTCTATTCCAGCCTGTTTTAAGAGTATGTTCTCCATATAATTATTACTTAGTATTACATCCTGACCATCTTGTATATCATAATTTGCCCATATAACAAATGGCGTTGCAAAGCGCTTCTGTATATCGGAAAGATCCCACTCAGCCTGTGGTTTACCGATAAGGTCTTCGTAGAATTCAGTCTCGATAGATGGCTGGTGATCACCGAACATACATATGATTGTAGGTTCATCTACATTTTTAAAGTAATCAATGATATATTTAAATGCATCATCACTTACCTTTGTAGATGACAGGTATTCATTTGTTTCTGAATAATAAGAACCGTTAACCTTTATAGGCTCATCCCAGTCTGTATTGGTAAGATATCCACCGTGGTTTTGTATTGTCAGATCAAATAAGAACATAGGCGTATCGGGAGTCTTTTTCTTATGTTCTTCATAAAGTGAGATAACTTTCTTATAGCTTTCTTTATCACTTATATAACGTATATATTCAGGATTTTTAAAATCATCTATCGTTATGAAATCATCGAATTTCATACTTTTATATGTTGTTATGCGGTTCCAGTTGTTGCCACTGCTTGGGTGTATTGCCTTACAGCTGTATCCAAGAGATTTTAGGTATGATGGAAGTGAAAATGTTGAATCATGCATAAACTGCTGGTATACATTAGATCCGCTTGGGAAAAACTTAATTGTATTGCCTGTCATGGCTTCAAACTCAGAGTTGCTTGTTCCACCACCGAAAACTGATACATAATCAATACCTGATATTGTATTATCTTTAAGGCTGTGTATGAACTGAAGAGGATCTTTATTATAATTTACTCTTCCCACCTGTGAAAAATCAGCAAGGCTTTCGTTCATGATAAGTATGATATTTGGTTTCTTACCATTGAGTGATGAATTATGTGTAAAGTCACTATTGGTAAGAATTTTCTTGGAAGAACTATCAGTTTCATCTGAAGAATTCTTATCCACATCGTTAAGTATCTCTGCAACTTTTTCCTGAGAATATCCGGCGGGCTCAGATACCTTAAGATAATGAATATTTATAAAATAATTCAGGTAAAAACCGTTTTTATTGCAGGATAAAACCTTATTCCATACATCATCCTTTATTCCACATGATTTGAGAATGTCGGTATTGTAAAGAACCATAATTACAGCACATGATACTACTACCGGTGTAAGCTGTCGTATGAGTTTCTTTCGTATGGAGATTTTTTCTCCCTTTTTATATAAACGTATTATAATTACACACCATATAAGGAATGCCGGTATCATAATAAACTGGGCAGGTGTAAGCGAAAGCTTATAGTGATCGGCTACTTCCGTTGCAGTTGCAACACCAAATATATCGGCAGGGAGGAATGGCGTTCCTCTGATATTCATTAAGAATAAATTGGCAAGTCCTATAGGATACATGATTATGTCCATCACAAACATGGCTATATTCATATTGCCTATCAGAGCAAAGAAAATAAACTGTACAGCCATAAGAAGAATCCATGTAAATATCCAGACATTGAATTTTATAGTTGACGCTGTTCCATTCATTAATTCCAGTATTACCATAAGTACAAGTGGATTTAATACGGTTACGGTATATCTTACGGCTTTTATAACTTTAGGTTCTGACATACACCACTTTATAAAGTTTTTAAGACTTCTATCATACTTTCTGCCCCTGCTTTGCTTTTTATTGTGTTTTTTCTGATAACGGGCTTTCTTATTAGTATGCTCCTTCTTTTCCATATTCTTTTTTGAATATTTCTTTTTAGGATTATCGCTTTTATTCGATGCCCTGTTTATTTCAGCATTTTCACGAAGAGTTTTTTCTTTTTCTTTTTTACGTTTTTCCTTTTGTAATTTCTTTCTATATATCTCTACATAATCTGTTATGTTCTCAAAACATAATACAAATAATATGGCAAGCTCTAAAATAAGGACAATTAATGGATAGAGCTGTCTGAATGAATATGTATATGATATATTGAGAGATTTTTTACGTGTCTGCATTTTTAAAGTAGACATGTAGGTATTGGGAACAGTTGTATTTGTTGTATTAAGTGTAGGTATTTTGCCGTATATAGAATCATTTGAATCACATGTAAGTTTTATACAGCATACTACATTTTTGGGAATAGTTACAGTATGATCCATTTCAACTGTATAAGTCTGATTGGCAGTAATCTTATCAACAGGGATTACCGTACTGTATACAACATTATTATCACCATCGGTCATTTGTATATTGAGGTTGTCACCTACATCTTCTCTTTTAAAGGAGCCGAAACTTAATGTGAATTTCGACAGGACTACTTTTCTGTCAAAAGAAAATTTCTGCCGTATTATTTCTTCATTATCAATGATGCCTATAACGGCACTATTGGCATTACCGGCTTTTGTGACTATAGTTTGTTTTGAAACCATAGAGCCTGCAAGGAGAAACTGTAAACCAATTATAGATATTAAAAGAATTATATATGTTGTTATTTTCTTTTTTGTAAATTTAAAATATTTATATAACATAGTAATTTGTTCCTCTTTCAAAGCATTTACTTAAAGTCTGTTGATTATAATACATTTATTAAGTATATATTGTCAATGCTTAAAAAATTAAAAATAACTTAAATCAAAAGTAATGAAGGAAATGTTAGGTGTGAACTGTAACAGTTCAGCAATATAAATTGCAATTTCCTTCTTTACATCTTACTTAGAAAAGTAAGTATATTTTTTAATGAAAAGCGTGGATTTCTCTGCATAAGACTATCCCATTGTTCCATATTTTCGTCGGAATTTTCAATTTCCCTGACATACCAGTGAGCTATTTCTGTCTGTTCATCAATGTTTAATGATTTGTTATTCTCAAGCCATTTCATAAACCATAATTCTCTTATAATAAGTGTATTCACTACTGCCATTTTTATTTTGGCACAGAGCATTTCATCATAGACAGAGCCACCACAGTAAACATATGAAAAATAAAATAAAAGCTGTTCTAAAGCTGTTTCTTTTAATACGCCGCTGAATTCTTTCTGCAGATCATTATACTCATTTTCTTTAAATTCACTTCGTATGTTTAGCACACTCTGGATATATGGAATCCATGTGACCTTTAGTGCCTCCATGGTACAAAGAGAAAAAATCATATCTGTCATTATTCCAAGAGAGGTAGTCGCCTCTGTGTCAAGGATGATTTTTTCGGACATTGCTTCTTTTTTTATATGAGATGACATTTTTTCATAGGCGTTATCTTTCTGATATTCAGCTGCAATGCGATGTATTGCTTCTTTTTCATCAAGTGAAAACTGTGGATGTGATGGAAAGAGTTTTGAGATAATTCCATTTTTTTTACGTTCTGCTCTCTTACGGAAACGTCTTTCAATATCGTGTGACAGACCAAGGACGAGAGTCATTCTTTTTGCGATAGAAAGATTTCTATTCTGCTCTAATTTAAGAATTTGATCTCTTGTGAAAATAACCTGCTCAAAAAGAGGTTCATCAAAATATCTGTCATGTTCCTTTTTTGATGGTACCTCTTCTGTCTTTATAACTACAGGTTCTTCTCTTTCAAGTAGTGTTTTACACGCTATTGGACATGTAATGGCAAGTGAACGTTCACGTACATTATCGTATACTTCTTCATGACGTGGATGTGTATGACATGTCTCTGATAGATAACCCTCACCAAGCTCAGAAACTATGTCGCAGAGATTGTCATCATTTAAAAACTCACATCTTCTCTCTTCTCCATGCTGCATAATCTGACCGGTTTTCTGGTTAATCTTTTCTGCCATTCTGCAGCCGAGTTCGCCGCCTACATTTTTATATTTCTTAAGTGTTTCTTTATCAACATTTATCTGCCATACTATACAGCAGCTGTCAGGACATGCTTTGCCGCCTACACACTTAAAATCATTGAAGTAATCAGGATAATAATATTTCATATATGACCTCCATTTTCCCAGATAATCTTTTCAATCTCAGTAAATTGTCTGTTAAACTGATCAAAAAGGGTTTGTACATCATTGCCGGATAATTTAATAGTTTTAATTATGCAGTTTTTTGTAAGACCAGATCTCTTCCAAAACATGAAATGAAAATAGTATTCAAAATCACCATCATATATTGTAAATGGCTGTTCTTCCAGTGTTTCACATATTTTATTGTCAGCAGGAAGTAAATTTTTTATCTTTTCCCTGCATTTAGCAATAAATGAATCAATCTCATGTCCAAAGGAACGTTCAGGATATGATGAAGAGGCATGATTAATCATATCTTGAAGTTTACTTACTATTTTTTCATGCCTATATGTTCTAAACATATATGTAAGAATTTTTTCCAATATTATATTAGGCTTCTTTTTATAGAGACGTAATATACGTAAAAAAGATTTATCATTAACTTCTTCTGCTATATGGATAAACGCATTAACTCCGGCAGAAGTACATTCATTTCCTGCCTCTTTTTCCCAGTCTATACATGTATAATACCTAAGTGGAGCAAATTCATAAAAATCAATAAGTGATATTTCTTCATCATTACAGGCAGCTTTACCAAAGAACTGGTATTTATCACGTATAACCCAGAGTCTGTAATCGAGCTGTCTCAGATATTCATATCTGCTGATCCAGAAATGACCTATGTTATGGTAACTGTAAAAATGATTTGTCATATGTAGTCCGGTAAAACGTATAGTAAAAAAATTGTCGTCATTATCTGAGTGCTGTTTTACAACGAGAATATAGTCATCTTTTTTTATTTCAAGATTGCCGGTGATTAATTCTCTTTTGGCTTTATCATAGATACCGGTCATTACAGGATTTTCAAAAACGAGAAAGCTCTCGATGGCATCATCCATCATATAAGGAATGGCTTTTTTATCTTTATCTGATATAAGCTCAAATACATTTTCTGAAAAAATCTGTGCAAGTCTGAAAAACTCCTGGGGACATTCATCAGTAATTCCAGGAAGATATTCTGCATAGTCATTATAATCTTCTATTTTCATTATATAAATGCTTCTTTTATACTGTCATAGTGAAGGAATATTCCCTGTGCGGCAAATTCCTCTATCTGTTTTTTATCTGCGATCATGTATCCTGATGTTTCGGACTCTTGTGGTGTAATATCATCATCATCAAAATCCATTACAAATCTGTAAACATCGATAAAGTAGTTGTCACCTTCTTCGGGATTTTCTCTGTGATATGAGAAAAGATAACCGCCTTCTGCATTTGATACATCAAGACCTGTCTCTTCAAGTATCTCTCTATGTATAGCATCTGCTGAGTCTTCTCCTGCCATAGCTGCGCCACCTGAAACTTCCCACCATCCGGGAGCCCATGATTTATCCATGGCACGTTTCGTAATAAGATACTTACCATCAGGACGCATAACTACGCCAATTACTGTAAGATGATACTCTCCTTCTTTAAGGCACCAGTCGTTTCTTTTCATCGTTCTTCCGGTTCTTTTTTTATTACTGTCATATATATCCCAAAGTTCCATATTTTTATCCTCCGAATCTTTTTTATGTTCTTTTAGCATCTCTTTTTGTTTCAAAAGTAAGTGTAATAGAGAATATGAGAGAACATTTTACAACGTTTCTATAATAAATCAATAACTAAATTAAATCAAGCGTTACATGTGTGAACTGTGTTTTACAGTTCACAGCTATAGTTCTTTCAGTAATGCGTAAATTTATTATATCTATGATTACATTATTATATCTTCAGATATACACTTATTCATAGTTTCTACGACGGGAAGACCATTATTAACTGTCAGCCACAGCTTGATATACATTGATATTGGTGTTGCATAAGGGAGTTTATGAAATCCGAGATCTTCATATATCTTTGTGCTTTCATAGTCTGCACCTTTATTTATACCGGTAACGAATACAGGTATATTATAATATGAAGCTTTATCAGCAAATTCCTTTATTCCAGGTGTTTTACTGCATATAGTTCCTGAATGGTAGGTATGGTGGAGAATACCTTTTATATTTTTTTCTATTGACGGATAAGTCATACCAGGATATGGTCTTATTATCATTATGTCAGATAACTGGTTATCTGATGGAATATCAAATGTAATATCTTCTGATTCTATGAAGTTAGTCATATATTCAGGATTAATAATAAAATTATCGCCTTTGAAACTTCCGTAAAATATTCCATCAAGGCTGTCTACATCATCGCTGTAAACAGGATGTTCTAGAAGCCTTGAAGCTCGGTGTATTTTAGGTACATCTCCCGTATTCTGATATGACACAAATACTCCTTTTCCCTTTTTGGAACATATAAACTCTACAGCATAATAGAAGTTATTTAATCCATTTGCCCGTTTATCTTCCAGTACATAGTTACTTGAGACAAGGACAACAGGTATTGTACTGCAGCCTAGTGTATATGAAAGTGTGGCAGCAGTATATTGGAGGGTATCAGTTCCATGTGTTACTATTATTCCATCATAATCCTTATTAAGTTCATTTTTTATTGTTTTTACGAGAGTATAGAGTTCTTTACATGTTATATTTTCACTTAGTGTTTCATATGGAGAAATAGTATCAAAGGTTACATCTTTCTTTTTTATTTTTTCATATAATTCAATCAATTTATATGGCTTACTTTTATCGGTTGTTATATATCCGTCTGCCAGGGTGCTTCCAATTGTACCACCGGTAAAAATAACTAAAATCTTCATATTCTGTATCTCCTATATAATAAAATAATTATAGTTTACATCTAACATTTTTTTCATTCATAAAACCTGCCAGCAGTTGTCATAAAGATATAAACTGTAACTAAAAATAACTTCCATATAACAGAGAAATGGAAGTTATTTTTATATTAATATTTACAAAAATTAAATATTTATTATTTGTATGTTTTAAGCTTATCCATAAGTCTGTAACCTATCTGTTCAATACCAAATGCCCATGTTCTGCTTGCAGCATATTTTTTATTGATGCCGTCAAGACCTTTGCCATTGTAATACTTTGAACCGGGAACAACATAATTCTTGGCAAGATGTTTGGCAGTCATTATAAGATTTTCCTCACCGGTTTTTGTATTGATACCAACTGAACTGTCTGAGTATACACCAAAACCTGTATAATTGTGATCCTCTATTGCTCTTCTGCTTCTGCCCCAGTTACTTTCGTGTGCAGAAAGGCTGCATATCGCGATAGCATTAATGCCATAATCTTTTTCAATCTGTATGTATGTTGGTGCATATTGTTCCAAATTGGTTCCTTTAAGAATATAAGTCATCTGCTTAAGATTAATATTGGAAACTTCAGTAACATCTTTAGGATTAAAGACTACATCACCTATTGAAACGGCTCTGTACTTTTTATAAATTTTCTCTAATTCTTTATTTTTCTTTTCTTTTTTCTCATAGAGCTTATGCATATATTCATTTTGTTTTTCATAGTTGACATCAAGATATTCACCAATATCTATGGCATCCACATTCATGTATTTTAAAATATGAATAGAATTATTATTAAAAAATAAATCATTAGAATTCATTTGATTATTGTTTTGAATATCATCAGTTTTCATATTATTTGTTTCATAAGCATTGTCAGATATTGAAAAAGTCTGACATGCTTCTAAAAGACCTTCGGCACCTGTTACAAGAGAATACGTTTTATATGGTTCAAAGTCTTTGTCATATTTAGATATTTTATTAAGTATATCAGATGGTTCTTCTTTCTTTACTAAAAGAGTTGAACCTTTCTGCTTCGTTTTATCTAATAGTGACTGAATTGAATTAAGATACTTTTCTTTTCTGCTTATATCTAAATCAACATTATCTATTTCTTTTTTCTTCTGGCAGACTTTTTTATAAAGATTTTTCTTATTGGCGGTTTCTGCCTGATGAGAATATACAACTCTTTTTCCTATAATTGGCTTATATGTAGCTGATGGAACATACCCCGGGATATGTGTCGTTTTGCTACTTTTAGTCACATTATTATTTTTCGCTGCGGGTTTAACAGTATTTTTAGCTGGTTTATTTGTAGTAACAGTATTTTTAGCTGGATGTTCTTTATTGTCTTTAGTAGAAACAGTTGGTTCCGGTTCAGAATCTGCAGAGTTAGCAGAAATTGTTGTAGTTGGATTATTTCCGGCATAAACTGGTTTCTGACTGTATGATATGTTTATTAAAAGTGCTATTACTATAAATGATGACAAAGACAGTAACAATTTTTTTAACTTCATATCTTCCTACCCCCATATAGTTTACATATAATTTACATACATTATATTATAATACCACATATATACTTGATTGGCGATACCTAAAATTATATTATTATAATTATACTTCTTTTTATATATAACAACTGTTGTCAGGTTTTATGAATGTAGTGAATGGAAGGCTGAACTGTTACAATTTACCTAGTTCACACTTAACAATTCCACAATATAAGGCTTTACAAACCTTTAATTATACAATAAAATAAACCGGTAAATACAATAGAATGGAGAA
Organism: Lachnospiraceae bacterium; assembly: GCA_022764445.1. Lineage (GTDB taxonomy): Bacteria > Bacillota > Clostridia > Lachnospirales > Lachnospiraceae > Butyribacter. The sequence continues at coordinate 10,158 of JALERT010000188.1, forward strand.
AAATTATGGATAATAATGTTATTGCTGTAGTAGCAGGAAAAGAAATTACTGAAGAGGATTTTAATATTTTTGCAAATGGCTTTACACCGGAGCAGAAAGCATACCTTCAGAATCCGGAGACACTTAAGTATTTTAAGGATCAGTTTGTAGCTCTTTACTTATTTGAAGAAATGGCAAAGGAAGAAAAACTTAATGAGACCGAAGAATATAAGGTTTCTATGAAGAATGCAGAAAGAGACATTTTAAGCCAGCTTGCAATGCGTGAAGTCCTTAAGAAAGCCGAAGTAACTGATGACGAAGTAAAGAAATATTATGAGGATAATAAGGCTCAGTTTAAAAAGCCTGAGACAGCAAGTGCTAAGCATATTCTTATGGACTCTGAGGATGAAATTAATAATGTTAAAAATGATATTGAAAATGGAAATATTTCATTTGAAGATGCCGCAAAGAAACATTCAACATGTCCTTCTGGTCAGAAAGGCGGAGATCTTGGTGAATTTGGCCGTGGTCAGATGGTTAAGGAGTTTGAAGACGCAACATTCTCAGCAGAAATCGGTAAGATTGTCGGACCTGTAAAGACTCAGTTCGGATATCATCTTATCAAAGTTGAAAAACGTTCAGATGCAGGTGCAGCATCACTTGATGAAGTTAAAGAATCAATAAGACAAATGCTTATGCAGCAGAAACAGCAGGAAGTATATAATGCTAAAGTTGAGGAATTAAAGGCTAAGTATTGTAAATAATCTGTAAGAATAATGTTAACATGGGGCTAAAGCAGTAATTTCTGCTTTAGCCCCATGTTAGTTCTAACCCATCTCTTCTATCTGTGAAACAATTTCATCAGGCAGATCAATCTTGACCTTATCGTCTATCATTTTGCCAAGTCTGCTGACTTTTGATTTATTTTCTTTGATTATTGTAAGAAGCTCTTTCATATCAGATACAACTTTCATCGCAGATATATCATCCCCGTTATCAAGGTAATAAGATAGAGCCTCGTTTAGCATAACAAGGTAATCTGAATACTCACTGTAATCAAATTTATTTCTTTTGATAGCTTCTTTCTTATAGTGAACCATACCTTCATAATCAAGTTTATTCCATGCAACCATAGCTTTTGCATCATATGCAAGAAAAGCCGTATCATTTTGCGATAATATCTTATCTGCAATTTGTGAAGCTTTATCGTAATCCTTTTCCGAAGAAAGATTGGCAAGCTGTGCATCAGTATATATAGGATAAATCATAGCGGCACTTTTATTTTTGCCGACAGCGTACAGGCACAGGGGAATACTGAAATAAATACATAAGATTCCAAGTATAATGGCAATTGGTTTTGTACTTATGGAAGCTTCTAACTCTTTTGGTTTAGTTTTTTTATCAGGCAAATTTTCCTTTTCAGTTTCTTTTTTACAAGATAAAATAATTAAAAGTATAAATACGATTCCAGTATGCTCCATATCAAATTCCATGAAGCTGTGAACTGCTATTGTAAATATAAGAAGTTTATTAATGAATTTATATGATTTACTGCATAGAACTTTTAATAAAAAAGCAGCAATTATAAGAAATGGTATAAAGCCTATATCAAGGATAAGCTGCAGCCAGTCATTATGTACAAACCTTACTGTATATACTCCTGTCTGAATCTGCGTCTCTTTATAATAATATCCAAGATATCCCATTCCAAAAGGATGCTTTACTGCAAGCATAAGTCCGTCCTGCCAGTAAAGGAAACGTCCGTATAATGTACTTAGGTTAGTAGAGAAAAATCTTCCTATTGTTTCTGAATTTTTAAATAAAACACCTGCAAGCATTGTGGCAGCTGCTAGTACGACTATTACTATGGAAGTATATTTTCTCATTTCCTTTTTATGAAATGCATATATTATAAGACAGATAAATGTCAGTACCCATGTATAACGGCTTCCAGAAAACCACATGCCAGCTAAAAGTATTACAGTGATTATTATATTTACACAGCTCTTTCTCTGATTAAATGTTTCAAGTAAAACGATAAGAGCAAGAAGAATAAAAAGTGCATATGTATTGGCATATCCGAAGGTTCCGCAAAAACGACCTGCTGTTATTATGTAAGGTCGTAATACAGGAATTAATGCAGAGACTGCGGCAGCTATTGTAAGTAAAGACGCAATCTCCGGCAGCTTACCTATGATTTTCTGTCTGTCATCTCTATTTAATGCTAAAAGCGAAATGGCAAAAAGTAAAGGTGCACTCTTTTTAATAGCACCGGTTAATGCCATACCGGTATCTACAGCGTAGATACTAGTAATAAAATACATAAATGAAATGAACGCTGTTACAACTATATAATCATATTTTTCAAAAAAA
>JALERT010000051.1 GCA_022764445.1 Lachnospiraceae bacterium
CATTAATATTGCATTTATTGTTTCAAATCTTAATAAGAGATTAAGATCTCTTATTAAAGTTATGCTAAATTTTATTTTGAAACTTATATTTGATGAAAATTATAATTATAAAAAATATAGGGTTTGCTGAGCAAACCCTAAATAAATCCACTGGTTAAAGTGAATTTTAAATTATGTATTTATTTTTAAATATTAAATGCAAGATTTGATATTATGATGATGCTTTTTCCTTGGATGTTTTATTTTTCGCTCACAAGAACGATTAGGGCGTATTTGTGAGCGTATTTTTATAGCTTTTTCTAAAATAATATCTAGTATTTTTTTCCTTTTCTTAGATTTGGTTATTATACTTATAATATTTTTAAATACTTGTTCTAATATAAAATTTCTATTAGCTTGATATTCATATTTTAAATTTTTATTTTTATTATCATTTGCAATTGCAATATCGGCTTCTTTTTTTAAAAGAGTTCCAATCATTGATAAATAAAGTGAAACATAAAAATCTTGTTCAATTGAAATTGGTTTAGTGCCTGAAAATTCTTCAATTTCTATACTACATTTTAATTCCTTATATTTAGGTTCAATACCCCATCTCAAGAAATATAGTTCTTTAAATTCTGATATTTTAATAGTTTCATCATAAATGTTAGTTACTAATGTTTCTGTTATTCCATTTGAAAGTTCAAATTTTATCACTCTTAATTTCCTAAATTCTCCATTAACTTTATATTCTAAAATGGAATCATCTGAATCTAATGATTCTGTGAATTTAAAACATGTTGATACTCGCATTAAAAATAGTAATTTCTTGGAATCTAAGTAATCAAACATATCATATGAAGGATAACCTCTATCAAAAATAACAATGCTTTTTTGAGGGCAGATTTTATTACCAATTGATTCTATATGTTGTTTTACAATAAGTCTTTCACTAATTCTAAATTTAGTAATTCTAGCATCTACGACAATATCATTTAATACATCATATAATGCTGACGCTGTCGCAACAGCTGTTCTTGTTTTATTTTGATTACTGCTTAATCCAAAGTATTCACCACATTCTTTAGTATCTGGTACTTGTAAAGAAGTCCCATCTACAGCTAGAATATTAAAGCCTTTCCATGTATTTAAATTCTTATTTAATTTATAAAATTTTTCAACAAAAAGTCTACATAATTCTGCAAAAGCCTGTGATGATATATTTTGTCTTGCTTTAGAAAAAGCTTGTTTTGTTATTGATGGAAATTTTAAATGTTTATAATCTTCAATAAAATTAGTAATTTCAGAAGCTATAGATTTACGTAATGCAGAGCAAATAAAAAAAACAGTATTAGAAAATGATAACTTTCTATTTCTTGAAAATGAATTACCTAAACTATAAGCTTCTTTAAATTCAGTTGAAGTAATTAAGTTATTTGTTTCTTTTAAAATCAAAGATAATAATTCAGTATTTCCCATAATATAAAACCTCGTTATAAATTTATTTATCTATAACAAGTCTATAGAATTTTCCTATATTGTCAAATATATTTATTATTTTTCTTAAGTTGACGATATTGACCCGCCGCCTAAGAGGCGGGGGACATCGGTGATTGGTTATATTTCTAAATGTTTCATAAATAAAATAATGACAATTCCTGCTCAATATGGTATAATACTCTATACTGCAATGCAGGGAGAATAACTGTAAAGTATTCTGTTACCGGGCAAAGCAGAAATGAACTGTACCTATGACTCATGAGCCGAAAGAGCTGAGTATATCCTGAATCCATCAGTTCATTTCCGGTCGCAGGATCCCATCAGGAAAGGAAGCATTATTATGGAAACAAAAAAAAGAAAACTATGGCTTAAGATACTGCTTATTATCCCGGCATCCCTTTTGGCTGTCATACTCATATATGTTGCCTATGTGGTGCTGAGCTATCAGCGTATCGAGGATGATCAGCAGCTCACTATAGAAGGAACTGCTAAAGGGGATAAGCTCCGCTTGGGAACAGACTATACCGCTGTCACCTATAATATCGGCTTTGGCGCTTATACACCTGATTTCACGTTTTTTATGGATGGCGGCACCCAGTCCTGGGCAAACTCCAGAGAAAGTGTTATCAACTGCATAGACAAGGATATTGAATTGCTGAAGGAACAAAATGCGGATCTCGTGCTGATGCAGGAGGTGGACTTCAACTCCACCAGAAGCTATCATGTAGATGAATTGGCGCAGATACGTTCGGCATTTGAGAATACCTCTTCTTCCTTTGCAGTGAACTATCATTCAGCCTTTCTTTTCTATCCCCTTTATCAGCCTCACGGCGCTTCCAATGCCGGACTGCTTACACTCAGCAATACACAGATGACCTCAGCCGTAAGACGCAGCCTGCCTATATCCGGATCCCTTTCCAGATTCATAGACCTTGACCGCTGTTATTCTGTGAACCGTCTGCCTGCTGAAAACGGAAGGGAGCTTATAATATTTAATGTGCATACCTCTGCCTACGGAACAGACGGAGATCTGCAGAGGCAGCAGCTGACAAAGCTGTTTGATGACATGAATAAAGAATATGAAAAGGGCAATTATGTAATCTGCGGCGGCGATTTCAATCATGATTTTGTCGGCAATTCAAAAGAGCTTTTCAACAGCGAGGTGCCTGAGCAATATACCTGGGCGGCAGCTTTTCCTGGCGAGCTGATACCGGAGCATTTTCTCAAGCTGACCGATTATAAAAGCGGGATTACCGTCCCCTCCTGCCGCAACAGCGATAAGCCCTATAATGAGGATTGCTTTGTACTCACCGTTGACGGCTTTATCATTTCGGACAATATCGAAGCGACCTATATGGATGTGATCGACACGCAATTTGCCTACAGCGACCACAATCCCGTAAAGCTGACATTCCGCCTGAAATGATCAGAACCGCTGTAAATGGTTTCGGCGTTGTTGTTATTCTTCATAAAAGCTATAACCAATCACCGATGTCCCCCGCCTCTTAGGCGGCGGGTGTCATTCGGGGTTTCAGTGGGGGTTATAATCCCCCACTGAAACCCCGAGGAGCTAAAGCTCCTGCGGTGAGGTTGCCTTGTCGCAGCCGAAGCTAAGGCAACACCGCGCAAAGCTCGCCTTACGGCTCAGCGCCACATCTGCTTGATCTTTTTCCGTCAGCTTGCACCATGATCCCTTGAAATACGTCAGTATTCCTGCGGTATTCTGATACGATCTGACAAAAGAATCTACTGCGCAGCTGTGGCACTATCTCTGTGCGGTATTGCCTTAAATTAGTTGTAGAGAATATGACAGGAAAGATTCGAATGAAAAAGAATGATAAATAAGAATCTGCAACCCAATGGATGCACATTAGGTTAAGTGAGATTTGCTTAAAAAGAGAACTTCCAGTTTGTAGGGATGATAAAAATTCCGATTGAACGAAACACAAGGGACGTGTGGGAAAAAATGAACAAACTAAAATTCATAAAAGATATATCAACAGGTGTTGAAACAGTTAGCTTTGAAGAGGTAAATATTTTATATCCGGTGCATACACATATTGGACACTTTATCTTTGGTATTATCACAAAAGGAAAAGTAAAGATTACTATTGATCATGAAGAATTTACTTGTTGCGAAGGAGAAATGTTTTCAGTAGCACTGAATTTACCCCATTCGATAGAGCCTATTTCAAATAACTATTCGATGATAAGTATTTGTGTTCCGCAAGATGATGACATTGAAAGAAATCTGGATATAATTAGAAAATGTATTATTGGAAATCCGGAAGATGAAATAAATATTGCACAAATGGCTGAGATGGTTCATATAAGCAAATATCATATGCTTAGGAGATTTTCAGAAGAAAATGGATTGACTCCGCATAAATTCCAATTACAGTGTAGAATTAGAAAAGCACAAGAATTACTACGTGATGGAATGAAAGTTGTTGATGTTGCAGCGGTACTAGGCTTTTGTGATCAAAGCCATTTATGTCGAGTGTTCAAGAAACAAGTAGGGATTTCACCAGAGGAATATATTAATTCCGCAATTATATCCAAGGCAAATAATTAGAATTACTGTAAGATTGTCCTATATTAAAGAAAGCGAGGACAATATTATGAACAATGAATTATTTGAGGCATTTAACAGAGGAAGATTAGCACTTATTGATAGTGAAGTATCTTTTGAGCAGACTAATTGGGCAAAGCATCCAACATTCGAAGGTGTTGAACTTAAACACATTGTTACTGCTAAGGATACGAATGGATTATTTAGTTATCATCTTGTAAGAATTGAACCAGAAAAGGCAATTGGCAACCATATTCATGAAACACAGCTTGAAACACATGAAGTTATTGCAGGGGATGGAATCTGTATAAATAATGGTGTAGAAATCAAATATAAACAGGGTGTGATTTCAATAATGCCTGAAAAGGTACCTCATGAGGTGAAGGCTGGAAAAGATGGTTTATATTTATTTGCAAAATTTATGCCTGCGTTATGCTAATGATGTTAAATGTACAGAGGTACAATGAATCGGGTAGAAATAGATAAATTTGAATTTAAGAAATAACATAGGGCATTGGTCAGTAACATGATCAGTGCCTTTTTTGTTTACTACCACATCCTATGTTGCGGTCAACATGCCATGTGGAAATACAACAATTGAATAATGGGAAGGTTAGGAGCCATATCTGCCTTTGCTTTCATCATATATTCTGTGGATAACATCTTTTAGTTCTTCTTTTTCCTTAGCCCTTGGCGTTTCGGATTTTGTTAAAGCCTTATAATAACTAGACCTAGCAATACCAAGCACTTCACACATT
>JALERT010000053.1 GCA_022764445.1 Lachnospiraceae bacterium
AGATTATAAAAAGACGGGGATTGCTTCGGCTATAAAAGAAAAAGCGACAGGCACAGATGGAATTGTAGGACTTGGATGTCCTATATCATGGACAGTGGATTCAGATGGAAATCTTGTACAGCAGGATATGTCTGGTAAAAAAGCCGGTATTTATAAGATAAAAACAGCATCAGGACAAACCAAGACAATAGGAATCGCTGATTTTAATCCTGTCCCTGATAAAAAGGTATCCAATAAAGGGTATAAATCTCTTCATATTATAAATAAAAGAAAGTCTATTTATAAGGGCAAGCAGTATCCTTTGACAGCATTTCCATATCCATTAAAAACTACAGGAAGTTCCAATAGTGATTATGACGTTGTCTGGACTTCAAGTAATAGTAATGTAGCTGCTGTATATGACGGTCTGGTGATTGCTAAGAAATCCGGTAAAGCAGTTATTACCGCAAAGCTTAGGGATACGAAAATTAAGGATTCTTTTACCATTCAGGTTAAGGACAAGCCTTCTGTCAAAAAGAAAGTATATAATGTTCCTGCTGATTTTAAGAGCAGTGAGGGATATACATTTTCAGAAACAGATTATAAAAGTACGTTAAAAGCTATTTTTGGTGCGATTACATATGCAAAGCAAAAGGGATACAATTATGTAATTTTTCCAAAGATGAAGTTTTATGCAAGTGCTTATAGTACGGGAATACACTATTATGTACCAAGCAATATGACTATCGAATTTCCAAAAGGTTCAGAACTTCATATGATGTTTCCAGAAGATTTACCGAATGGAGTAAGTGCTTCCGATCCGACAAAATGTGAGTTCCACATATTTGAGTTTGGTGTACCGGGTGATGACTATAAAAACCGATGCGAAAATTCCCATCTTAAAATAGATAAATATTATGGAGAGCGTTATGAGGAATTTAAGGCAAACGGAACTGTCAATGAAGATAAATATATTGAAGAGTATCGTTTTGCAGAATTTGGACGTAAAGCCTATAACTGTTCCGTACAGATAAATAATGCTAATTATGCAGCCGGATACTTTATTACTGCTGATGGAACGTCTTCTGATATTAATAGTAAAGATGGTGTTATTAAGTATGGGGATATGGTTAAAGGCCATATTAACAATAAAGGTAAGGTTATTAAAGATTCTAACTGGATAAGTACAGGAAAATATATAAAGGTTCCATCAAAAATTAAAAAAGACGGATATTTTATGTCTGCCGGTTCACAGAATTGTCATTATGGAAGATACTGGTACTGGAGTAATGCATCATCACAGCTTTACGACATATATTGGTATGACAGTCATAAGAAGCTTATCAAAGCAGATAAGTGGCAGGGCGTTGGAGAGTATTACAGTATTCCGTCAAAGGCAGAGTATTATAAGATATCTTTCCAACAGAGTAAACTTCCGGATATTCCTGATGGATGTGATAAAAGTACACCATGGATGACGATGCATGACTGCGGCGCTGCAAGAGATTGTGAGATAAAGAATACCAATCTTTATCATAGTGCGACGGGGCTTTTTTCTGTAGTAGGTGAAACAGACGGATTATTTATTCACAATAATTATGTTCCTGCCAATGGTGAAAAGCCGGCAGATGCCAGACTTGGAGACTTTGAGGATGGATGGCTTTCAATGCGCCATTCCGTTTTAGCCAATAATGTTTTAGATAAAGGAGAATATGCTTCAGGTGGATTTAATAATTTTATGCATACAAATTATTTTGGTAATGAAGTATATACAAAGACATGTGATATTGACGGACATATATTGAATAATCGTGGCGTAGCATTTCTTTGTGCGGATAAATTCAGTATCAATTTTTATTACAATAAAGTTAGATATGGAAGTATATGCTGGAAAGACAGACCAAGCATGCAGTGTACAGGTCATATACATAAAAATTACAGTAGATACGTTTTGTAACCTTTTGTATAATCGTGGTGGAAAGAAGGGATAAAGAATACTATGAATATAAAAGTAAAAGAAATACTAAAAGATGTTTTTTCACTTGATAATGATACAGCAGATCATGAAGAAATTAAGAATAGGCTTGAGGATGGTGGACAGATTACAGGAACCAATATGTGTGTGCTGGTGCTTGCTATATTTATAGCTTCGATTGGATTGAATATGAATTCTACAGCAGTAATTATCGGTGCCATGCTTATTTCTCCTTTAATGGGAAGTATTCAGGCAGCAGCATATGGAACAGCGACTGCCAACATGAGAATGTTTCGTAAGTCAATGATTGGTCTGGTATTTCAGGTTATAATCTGTCTTATTACATCAACACTTTATTTCTGTATTTCACCGATTTCAACGACTACATCTGAGCTGCTTGCAAGGACACATCCAACTATCTGGGATGTCCTTATTGCATTATTTGGTGGAATTGCTGCAATTATAGGTATCACAAGAAAAGAGAAGTCAAATGTTATACCGGGTGTGGCTATTGCTACAGCGTTAATGCCTCCTCTTTGTACATGCGGATATGGAATTGCAACAGGGCAGTGGCGATTTTTCTGGGGAGCAGGTTATCTTTTCCTCATTAATTCATATTTTATCTTTTTTGCATCGACAGCTATTTTACTTATATTAAAAGTACCGAGAGAAAAAGAATTTGATATGGAGAAATGGAAAAAAGTTAAACGAAAAATCATACGCAATACTGTTATTATGGTACTTCCAAGTATTATTGTTGCATACAGCATGGTACAAAATTCCAGTGGAGATTCAGACAAGAGTGATATTACAGGTTTTGAAAAGGACAGTGTAGATATTGCTACTGTGACTAAGGAAGTTAATGTACTTTTCCCGGAAATTAATAAATTAGAGGTAAGCATTGTTGAATCTGTCAATAAAAAAGATGAGATTAGTGAAAAACGTGTTATCTGTATCACGCTTCCGGAGAAACTGGCAAAAGACAGGGAGAAAATGTTAAAAGACTGGATGCAGGAAGTTTATAATGAACCTTGTGAAATATATCAGAAAACCGGGGAATAAGGGTTTGTAAAAGTGGATATACATACGATATGCCGGTTGGAAAAATTAAATGGAAAGTTTTAGAGTATAACACGTATTTGTTAAGTAAAAAGGACAAGCCATTCGTAAATGAGGAATTTATGAATGGCTTGTCCTTTTTCTTACGGAATTTTAAGTTTTTAGACATGGAATTTAGCAATTAAACTGCTAAGGCTTTTAGCCTGTTCTGAAAGCTCCTGTGTTGCGGCTGCTGTTTCTTCTGCAGTTGCTGTATTGGTCTGAACGACATCTGATATATTGGAAATCTCAGATTTAATATGTACTGATTTGTCTGCCTGAATTTTAGTATCATTTGAGATAGTTTTAAATGCCTCTGAAATCTGCACTGAATTATAAACTATGTCTTTTAGACATTCAGATGTGGCATCAGCACATGTCATAGCCGCTTCAATCTGTTTGATACAGTTATTAATTAAGTCTGCTGTCTGTTTAGATGATTCTGATGTCTTAGAAGCTAAATCGCTTATTTCATCTGCAACAACTGCAAATCCACGGCCACTTTCTCCGGCATGAGCCGCTTCAACAGATGCGTTTAGTGCTAATATATTAATTTGGAATGCGATTGATTCGATAGTGCCTATTATATTTTGAATGTCAGATGACATATTTGCAACTTCTGCAACGACTGCATCTAAGTCATACATTCTGTTATTACCGGTAACAATCAGTGAATCTAATTCCTGTAAACGTTTTTGTACATTTTCTTCATTCTCTGAATCAGATACAATTCGTTCTGTTACCTCTTCTACACTTGAAACTAACTGGCTTAT
>JALERT010000068.1 GCA_022764445.1 Lachnospiraceae bacterium
TGACCATCGTGATGAAGAAACATACAATCCTAAGATTCCTACAGGTACTATCGAGCTTGAAGCTCACAGTGTAGAGATTCTTGGAAGAGTATATAAGCAGCTTCCGTTTGAGATAATGACATCTAAGGAAACAAGAGAAGATGTTCGTCTTAAGTATCGTTACCTTGACCTTCGTAATGCAAAAGTACGTGATAACATGATTTTCCGTTCAAATGTAATAAGTTTCCTCAGACAGAAGATGACAGAGATGGGATTTTTAGAGATTCAGACACCTATCCTTTGTGCTTCATCACCAGAAGGTGCAAGAGATTATATCGTGCCATCACGTAAATTTAAAGGAAAGTTCTATGCACTTCCACAGGCACCACAGCAGTATAAACAGCTTCTTATGGTATCTGGTTTTGATAAATATTTCCAGATAGCACCTTGCTTTAGAGATGAAGATGCGAGAGCAGACAGATCTCCGGGAGAGTTCTATCAGCTCGATTTTGAGATGAGTTTTGCAACACAGGAAGATGTATTCAAAGTTGGTGAAGAAGTTCTTACAGCTACGTTTGAAAAGTTTGCACCTGAAGGATACACAGTTACACAGGCTCCTTACCCAATCATTAGTTATAAGCAGGCAATGCTTGAGTTTGGTACAGACAAGCCTGATCTGCGTAATCCACTTCGTATAGTTGATGTAACAGATTTCTTCCAGAGATGTACATTTAAGCCTTTCCATGGTAAGACTGTACGTGCTATCAATGTTCATGCAAAACTTTCCAAAGGGCAGCATGAGAAACTTCTTAAGTTTGCACAGTCTATCGGTATGGGTGGCCTTGGATACCTTGAAGTAAAGGAAGATATGACATACAAGGGACCAATCGACAAGTTTATACCTGATGATATGAAACAGGAAATTGCAGATATAGCAGGTCTTCAGGCAGGAGATACTATCTTCTTCATCGCAGACAGAGAAGAACAGGCTGCATTGTATGCAGGTCAGATCCGTACAGAACTTGGTAACAGACTTGATCTTTTAGAAAAGAATGCATACCGTTTCTGCTATATAAATGATTTCCCTATGTATGAATATGACAAGGAAGAAAAGAAATATATCTTCACACATAATCCATTCTCAATGCCACAGGGAGGCCTTGAGGCACTTAATACAAAAGATCCTTCTGAGATTCTTGCATACCAGTACGATATCGTATGTAATGGTATAGAACTTTCATCAGGTGCTGTTCGTAACCATAACCTCGACATAATGGTTAAGGCATTTGAGATTGCAGGTTATACGGAGGAAGATCTTAAGGAGAAGTTTGGAGCTTTATACAATGCTTTCCAGTATGGTGCACCACCACATGCAGGTATGGCTCCGGGTGTAGATCGTATGATTATGCTTCTTCGTAATGAAGAAAATATCAGGGAGGTTATTCCTTTCCCTATGAATGGTAATGCACAGGATCTTATGTGCGGTGCTCCTAACGAAGTAACAGAGCAGCAGTTACGTGAGGTTCATATCAAAGTAAGACAGTAGTTATAAATTGGTTACTGTAATACTATAGGTGTATGCAGTAATATAAATTGTGGCTATAAATTTATTTTTTCGACAGAATATAACTTTTAAAAGCAGAAAAATCTGATATACTAATTATAGTACGGGTTTTTCTGCTTTTTAACTATATAGGAAAGTTCAAGTGGATTTGTCCATTTTGTTTTTTGGGGGGATAATTATGAATATTAGGAAAAAGAGATTATCAGGGGGGATTAAAAGCTCTTTTGTATTAATATTTTGGGTAGTTGTATTTTTTTCGGGAAATTTATTTATAAATAATACGGTTGTAAAACATGTAAAAGCCGAAACAGTAAGTGATAATAGAGATACCATTAAAATCGGATATATAGATTATGAAAACTTTATCAATAAAGAATCAGATGGTACATATAAGGGATATGGTGTAGATTATCTTAATGAGATATCTAAGTATACGGGATGGCAATACGAATATCATTATGATACATTTGAAAATCAGCTTAAGAAACTCAAATCAGGGGAAATTGATTTTTTGTGTCATTCACAACCGACCAGGCAGCGCAGGAAAGACTACCTTTTCAGCAAATATTCTGATGGTATTGAGGTTAGTGTTCTGTATACATTACATGACGATGACAGATTTTATTTCAATGATTATGATCATTTTGATGGTATGAAAATTGCTTTTTTAAAGGGAAGTTTTCAGAATAAAGAATTTGAGGATTATGCAAAGCAGCATGGTTTTTCATATAAAGCGCAATATTATGATACGAGTGATGAGTGTTTCAGAAAATTAGATCAGAAAAAAGTGGATGGTGTAGCGATGGGAAGTCTTGCTATGCAGTCTGATTATAAAGCAGTATGTAAGTTTGGTTCAGATCCGTTTTATTTTATGACAGGAAAGAATAATAAAAAACTTCTTGACGTTCTTAATAATGCGATGACAAGTGTAATGGTTGATAATCCTTATTTTGAATCCCGACTTTATAATAAGTACTATAGAAATAGCTCAGTTAACAGTAAGGTGCTTTTTACGAGGGAAGAGAATGATTTTATAAAGAAGTGCGGTATAATCAAGATTGGTTTTATCCCAAACCGTAAGCCATTTTCATATATAAATGATGAGGGAGAGGTTGATGGAATTAATGTTGACATAATAAAGATTATTGAGAAGAAAACAGGTTTGAAGTTTGATTTTTCAATGATGGATACAGGACAGACGTCTTTAGATTATCTGGAAAAAAACAGGGATGCTTTTGTCGCGGGAATTCTGGTGACAAATCCTCTATTTGAAAAGAACAGATTTTTAGTAAGCGACAGTATGTATAAGGATGATGTTGTTCTGGCATGTAAACGTGGAATGAAATATGATATCGATGCACCTAAAGATACTTATACGCTTGCTATACCGAAAAGTTATGTAGCACTTAAGGAGTTTATTATAAGTAGTCATCCTGAATTCAGGGTTGTATTGGGGCGTACTACACAGGACTGTATAAAGATGGTGCAGTCAGGCAAAGTAGATTTCATGGCACAAAATAAAAATGTACTAACTCCTCTTATGTCAGATCCTCATTATGATGGAATAACTGTCCTCCCAACATTTTTTATGACAGAGAATCTTGGTCTTGTGTGTAGGAGTACAGAGAATAATAAAATTCTTATCAACATTTTTAACAGATGTATTGATACAATAACGGAGGATGAAATATCGCAGATTACAGTCGATCACATTATAGTTAACGGATATAAAGCAACATTTGGAGATTTTGTATACAAATTCAGATATTCTCTTATAATGGTTAGTTTTCTTTTGCTGGTGCTTGCTGTTCTTATAGCACGTATCTTTAATATAAAGAGGCGCAATTATAACATTATCCTTAAGAAAAATGAACAGCTTGCTGATGCAGTGAATCAGGCTGTCAGTGCCAATCAGTCTAAGAGTCAGTTCTTAGCAAGGATGAGCCATGAGATAAGAACCCCAATGAATGCTATAGTCGGGCTCACAGCTATAGCGTCACATCATAAGTCGGAACCTGAAAAGGTTGAAGAATATTTATCAAAGATAGATAAATCATCTAAGATACTTTTAAATATAATAAATGATGTGCTTGATATGTCAGCTATTGAAAGTGCGAAGTTAAAGATTGCACATGAACCTTTTAACATACGTGAGATAATAAGTTCCATAGCTGAGATGTATTACGTTCAATGTGCTCAGAAGGGAGTTGAATTTGAAGTTAATACTTCTGATATTGATCACGAATACCTTATCGGTGACGGATTGAGAATTAATCAGATAGTTCTTAATCTTATATCTAATGCATACAAGTTTACACCTTCTGGCGGAACTATAAAGGTAGCAGTCCAGGAAACATCATTTAAAAACGGAAGAGCATACGTTAACTTTTATGTCAAGGATACGGGAGAGGGCATGAGTGAAGAGATGCAAAAGCATCTTTTCCAGCCGTTTGAACAGGAAGAGGCTGTTACTGCAAGAAAACATGGTGGAAGTGGACTTGGTCTTTCCATCGCAAAGAATCTTGTGGAGATGATGCATGGTTCTATATCATGTAAGTCAGAGAAAGGTGTGGGGACGGAGTTCCTTGTTTCTATACCATTTGATGTTGATGAAAGTAATGAGAAGATTATAAGCAATAACTTTAAGGAGTTAAATGCTCTTATAGTGGATGATGACAGGGATACATGCGATTATACAGCCATTATATTACAAAGACTTGGTGTATCGTATGAAATTGCAGAAAATGGCAGTAAGGCTGTCGATATTCTTAGTAAGGCAAAGGAAGACGGGAAGAATTTTAATATATGTTTTGTAGACTGGAAAATGCCGGATATGAGTGGAATAGAGTTAACTGGCAGGATAAGGGAAATGTATAATGAGAAAATACTTATAATTGTGATATCTGCATATGATACCTCAGATATTAAGGATAAGGCGATTGTGGCGGGTGCCAATGCAGTATTGTCAAAACCTTTGTTTCAGTCAACCATATTTAATCTGATTAATAAGTTTTCAGGTGGAAAATTATTAATTAAGGATACGGATGCTGACAGTTATGACTTTGGTGGAAAGACTGTGCTTCTTGCTGAAGATAATCAGCTTAATGCAGATATTGCAATCGAACTCCTTGATATGGTGAATATGAAGACAGTACATGCAAAAAATGGAGAGGAGGCTGTAAGATTATTTACAGAGTCTGAACCGGGAACATACGAAGCTATTCTTATGGATGTTCAGATGCCTGTTATAGATGGATATGAGGCTGTAAGAAGGATACGTGAATCTTCGCATCCGGAAGCAAAGAGTATACATATATATGCAATGACAGCCAATGCATTTTCGGATGATGTAAGTGCGGCATTTAATGCGGGAATGAATGGTCATATAGCTAAGCCGATAGATACGAAAATTCTTTATTCTATGCTTAAAGAAACAGTGGAGGAAAATAAGAGGAAGGTCTGAGTAGTTACAACCCCAATAATTTAGTTCTTAATTATAAAAATCTTATATATCTATTTAATATAGGATATGTCAAAAGGAGGTTAAGATGCTAAATTATTTATGGGGATTTATGATAATCCTGGGTATAGGTTTCGGAATAATTACAGGGGAGGTAGAAGCTCTTAGTAATGCTGCCGTAGACAGTTCAGGAGAAGCAGTAAGTCTTGCGATTACTATGCTTGGAATTATGGCGATGTGGACGGGGCTTATTGAGGTAGCAAAGGCGTCGGGACTTCTTGATCTTATGACAAAGAAGCTTGATCCTGTCATAAGATTTCTCTTTCCTGGAATACCTGCTAATCATAAGGCAAAGGAATATATCACAGCCAATATAATAGCCAATATACTTGGACTTGGCTGGGCAGCGACACCAATGGGATTAAAGGCTATGAAAGAGCTGGCAGCGATAAACAGGGAAAAGATTGATAAAAAGATAGAGGAAGTAAAGAAGGATACAGGGATAAAGGATAAAGAGAGGGAAAAAAGAATTAACATATTAAAATCAAAGTTAACAAAAGCATCTGATGAAATGTGTACATTTCTTGTAATTAATATCTCATCATTACAGGTAATACCGGTAAGTGTTATTGCATACAGAAGTCAGTACGGAAGTGTGAATCCTGTAGCAATTGTTGTACCGGGACTTATTGCAACTATGATAAGTACTATTGTGGCTGTAATTTTTTGTAAAATTATGACAAGATAGAATTATTGTGTAATGGTTATATCCCGAATTGACTTTTGTAAACTTTATTAAGATAAAAAGCAAAAAATCCCCTCATGTTGAGGAGATTTTTTGCTTTTTATCACAAGGGAAAAACCATGATAGATTGGGAGAACCCTAATGTTTTAAAAAATATAAAGATTTAGTCTCTGTGATGTGAGAATGAATCAAGATCATAATTTTTAAGGTTGCCAATGATTGTTCTGTCATCAGCTTCTGAAATAAGCTTATCACGATTCTTCTTAGCCTTCATCTGGTCTTCATATGAACTTGGACCACCGACACAACCACCGACACAAGCCATACCTTCGATGAAGTCTTCAGAAAGTTTACCGGCTTTAAGCATAAGGAGTGCTTTTTTACATTCAGCAGCACCATTTGCCTTACATACTGTTGCATCACATTCCTGATTAGTTTCTTTCATATATTCAAGGACAGAATCTGTAACTCCACCAGAGTTACCATAACGTTTACCAAATACACTTGATTCCTGGTAATCATTTGCGGCAGGTTCAAGCTGAACATCTTTTGCTCTCATTATGGCACGTATCTCACTGTATGTAAGTACGGCATCAGCATTACCCTCAATCTTCTGATCTTTAACTTCTGATTTTTTTGAAATACATGGTCCGATAAATACTGTATAGCAGTCAGGATCTTTAGCTTTAAGGAGACGTGATATCATACACATAGGTGATACTGTAGTAGAAATCATATCTGCAAATTCAGGGAAGTGCTTGCGGATGAGATTAACAAATCCCGGACAGCATGAAGTAGTTTTCTTTTCACCGGCTTTATATGCTTCAAGCCATTCTTCAGCTTCACTCTGAGTTGTTAAGTCTCCACCGAGACCAACCTCGATCATGTCTTCAAATCCGACTTTTTTAAGAGCTTCTTTCCAGCTTCCCATAGTTATATCAGGACCAAACTGTCCTTCTGTAGCAGGTGCAACCATTGCATATACTTTTTTGTCTGATTTAAGTGCTTCAATAACATCTACTATAAAAGTCTTTGAACCAATTGCACCAAATGGGCACTTATGTATACAAAGACCACAACGTATACATTTCTTTTCATCTATAACAGAGATTCCCTGTTCGTTATATGTAATAGCATCTACAGGACATGCAAATTTACATGGTCTTTTAAGATGGGCAATGGCATTGTAAGGACACGCCTTAGCACACATACCACATTCTTTACACTTGTTGGCATCAATGTGTGAACGATTATCTCCTGCTGATATAGCACCAAACTTACATGCATTAACGCATGCTTTTCCTATACAGTTCTGGCAGTTATCTGTTACGACGTAACTTGAGATAGGACAGTCCTCACAGGCTGATGAAATAACCTGAATAATATTGCCATCATCGACTGCACCAGGTGCTTTGCCTTCAGCAAGTCGTATTCTCTGGCGGATAATTTCACGCTCTTTATATACACAACAACGGAATTGAGGTGTTGGACCTGGAATTAACTTCTCAGGAATGTGGTCACGTTCCTCTTCAAGCTTTCCTTCAAAAGCAAGCTTTGCTACTTCATAAAGAACTTCATGTTTAATCTTAATCACATTTTCATCTGCAAACATTATTTTCTTCCTCTCTTTTTAATTCATATTCTATTGCCTCTTGTATCATGTTTATTTCACAATCACTTCCATAATATCATATATGATGTTTTCTTAAAATATTTTATACGTGTTTTCAGGTGAAAGTTTTTAATGATTTGGTTGAAAAAAATTAAGCTGTAAAAAGTAACAGTTAAGCCTTCCATTCACAACATTCATAAAACCTGCCAGCAGTTGTTATATATAAAAAATAATTGACTTATGACAGGGTGTCATATATAATTTTTCCAATATGACACCTTGTCATAATTAGTATGACAATAATTGTTAGGTGTGAACTGTAACCAATAATTTACTTGAAAGGAAAAGAAAGATGACGAAATATTGTGTAAAAAAACCTTTTTTTGTCTTTGTAGCAGTAATCATCGTACTGACACTTGGCGGCGTAAGTCTTAGTAAGATGCAGACCGATATGCTTCCTGATCTGGAACTTCCATATATGATGGTTATTACTACAGAACCAGGAGCATCTCCTGAAAAGGTTGAGAATGATGTAACTAAACCGCTTGAGAGTGCACTTGGTACGGTCAGCGGGGTCAACAATGTTATGAGTACTTCATCAGAAAATTACGGCATTGTCACACTTGAGTTTGCCGAAAAGACTGATATGAATGCCGCACTTGTTCGTGTGTCAAAAGCAGTAAACGGTGTAGAACTTCCGGAGGAGTGTGGCACACCTAACACGATGGAGATAAGTGCTGACATGATGGCATCAATGTATGCTACAGTTGATTACAAGGGTAAGGATATCGAAGACCTGTCTAAGTTTACAGAAAAGGTAGTAAAGCCATATCTTGAACGTCAGGATGGTGTTGCCAGTGTTAATGCAACAGGTATGGTTGATAATACGATAGAAGTTCGTCTTGTACAGGATAAGATAGACAAGATAAATGATAAGATACTTGAAAAGACTGACAGTAAGCTTAGTGATGCACAGGAGAAGATTGATAAAGCAAAGTCAAAGTTAGATGAGTCAAAGAGTAAGCTTTCAGAACAGAAGGATAATTTATCAGATAAGCAGGAAGAAACCAATGACAAACTTGCCAAGGCTAATTTAAAGCTTACACAGGCACAGGCAACAAAGGTTGCATATGAATCTTCATTAAATAGTCTTAAAGCAAGTGAGGGAGCACTTAAGGGAGAGTTAAATGCATATAAAAAAGCTAAAATAGAGGAGACATATAATACTCTTAATCAGGCATTTGCCAAACTTAACGAAAATCTTTCTGCCATAGCAGGACCTTCTGGCATAACTGTTCCTGAAAGCGTTGAATATGCCGTAAATCATAAATCAGAGCTTGAATCATTCATAGAATGGATGAAAAAAATCGGATATGAAAAAGAAGTAAAAGAGCTTACATATAAGAATCTTAAGAAGATATACGATATAGCCGAGGTTCGCATTCCACAGATAAATACTGAACTCGCCAATCTTAAGACAGAGATAGCGGCTGCTGAAGCAATGGTTTCATCTATCAATAAGAAGATGAAGGGAATTGATGAGGCATATGTGAAAGCCTCCTCAGGCGGATACTCCGCAGCAGCAGGGTTTGGATCAGCATCTGCCCAGATGTCATCAGGAGAAAACCAGATAAAAACAGCTGAAAAAGATCTGGAAGATGCACAGAAAAAACTTGATGATTCAAAGAAGGCTGCAAGAGAAAATTCAAATCTTAATGCACTTCTTACACTTGATACGTTGTCAGGCATTATAACTGCACAGAATTTTTCAATGCCTGCTGGATATGTTGATGATAAAAGTGATAATCAGTGGCTTGTTAAAGTCGGTGATAACTATGACAGCATTGATGATATAAAAGACATGGTTCTTACAAAAGTAAGCGGCATTGGAGACATTAAGATGTCGGATGTTGCAGATATCACTATGATAAATAATGCCGATGACAGTTATGCAAAGGTAAATGGTGAGTCTGCTATAATGCTTTCTATTTTTAAATCAAGTACATCAAGTACAAGTACTGTAACCGACGGACTTATGGATGCATTTAAGAAACTTGAAAAAGAAAACGACGGATTAAGTATCACACCTATGATGAATCAGGGTGATTTTATCAGCCAGATTATTAGTAGTGTATTAAGCAGTATAATTATGGGTGCAATTCTTGCAATCATCGTACTTGCACTTTTCTTAAAGGATGTACGTCCTACTATTGTTGTAGCATTTAGTATTCCATTCAGTGTATTATTTGCAATCATAATAATGTACTTTACAGGAATTAATATCAATGTAATGTCTCTTGCCGGACTTTGTCTTGGTATTGGTATGCTTGTAGATAACTCCGTAGTTGTAATGGAAAATATATACCGCCTTCGCGGACGTGGTATCTCTGCGCCGAGGGCAGCAGTTCAGGGTGCAAAGCAGGTTGCAGGTCCAATCATTGCATCTACTATAACTACAATATGTGTATTCTTCCCTATGGTTTATACTTCGGGTATGGTAAGTGATCTTCTTATACCATTCTGTTTTACAATCTCGTATGCACTTATAGCATCACTTATTGTAGCACTTACGGTTGTACCTACTATGGGTTCTGTACTTCTTAAGAAAGTTAAGAAACCAAAGCAGAAAATATTTGATGCCATTAAGTCAGTATATGCAATGGTTCTGTCATTCTGTCTGAGATTTAAGATAGTTCCTTTAGTGATAGCAGTTGTACTTCTTATTTTCAGTGTATATGAGTTGTCAAGAACCGGTATGGTAATGATGGACAATATGGAAAGTAACCAGATTGGTGTAAGTCTTACCCTTGATTCAAAGACAGACCGTGAAACGGCGTATGCGACAGCAGATAAAGTGACAGAGGCTATACTTAAGGTAAAAGGAGTAGATAAGGTAGGTGTTATGGACGGAGGTGCTACAGCTATGGCAGCTGTAGGAAGTTCAGGCAACGATAATTATACAAACTTTTCATTTAATATACTTACAAAAGATGATATCAAGACAACAAGCCAGTTTAAGAAAATAAGAAAAGAAATAGAGAATAATACAAAAGATATAGAGTGTGAAGAAATAAGTGTTTCATCATCTGCAATGGGAGGAGCATCATCTGTTTTTGGCGGCGGCATGGAGGTAGATATCTATGGTTCTGACCAGCAGAAGCTTATAGAGATAAGTAAAGATGTAATGAAGATGATAGAAGATACTAAGGGCTGTGAAAATATCAGTAATGGTCAGGAAGAAGGCAAGAAGCAGGTACACATTAACATTGATAAAAATAAAGCTGCGGAAAAAGGTCTTACTGTCGCTCAGATTTTCCAGCAGTTATCAGGTGACATAGCCACTGATAAAAAGGCGGTTACATTATCAATTGATGATAAAGATGTAGATGTTAATATAGTTGATGAGACAGATAAGATTACATATGAGAATATCCTTGACACCGAAATTACAGCTACAACTAAAAACAGCAAGGGTGAAGATGTAACAAAAGATTATAAGCTTTCGGACTTTGCAAGTGCAAAAGATGAAGAGAGTATAAGCAACATTACCAGAGAGAATCAGACGCAGTTCATTTCTGTAACAGCAGATGTAAAAGATGGTGATAATGCTGCACTTCTTTCAAGAAAACTTCAAAAATCCATCGATAAATATAAGGCACCGGAAGGATACAGCATAGAAATAGGTGGTGAATCAGATCAGGTAAATGAGATGGTTAAACAGATGACAGAGGCTATTGCACTCGGTTTTCTGCTTATATATCTTGTCATGGTTGCACAGTTCCAGAGTTTACTTTCACCATTTATAATATTGTTCACAATACCTCTGGCATTTACCGGTGGTATGATAGGATTACTTATATTCGGCCAGCAGATATCTGCCATGGCTCTTATGGGATTTATGATACTTATGGGTACTGTTGTTAATAATGGTATAGTCTTTGTTGATTATGTCAATAAACTTAGAATACAGGGCGTTGATAAACATACAGCACTTATAGCAACAGGTGAGACAAGAATGCGTCCAATCTTTATGACAGCACTTACCACTATTCTTTCCATGAGCGTAATGATGTTCTCAAAGGATGCAGGTAATTCAATGCAGAAGAGCATGGCTATCGTAGTTGCCTGTGGTCTTATTTATTCAACACTTATGACGTTATTTATAGTGCCTGTCATGTACGATATTTTGTACAGACGTCAGCCACATGATATTGATGTAGGTGATGGCGATATGGATGAGATACCTGATGAAGCATCAGAATTTATTGATAAGATGAGACTAAAGGAAGTTGAGTAGAGCCACTACAGTATTAATATACTTTCGGAGTTTCTTTGTGCTTAAGAGAGATTCCGAGGGTACATATTATAAAGAAGGAGTAAAATGGTATGCCTAAAAAGACATTCTATAATCTTCCGGAAGAGAAAAAGAAGAAGATAACGGATGCAGCCTGCAGGGAATTTTTGCGTGTTCCGTACGAAGAGGTTTCAATCAATCAGATAATAAAGCAGGCGGAAATCTCCAGAGGCAGTTTTTATCAGTATTTTGATGATAAAGATGATTTATTTGATTATATTGTAAGTTCATACAGAGAAAAGATTAATTCATGGATTATCAATATGTTCAAGAGGAATAAAGGTGATATCTTTGATGCTGCGACGTCTTGTTTTGATACATTCCTTGATGCCTGTAATGAATACCTGGCAGCAGGTATTATAAATATTTTCGGCAATACAATAATTAAAGAAAAATTATGGGACTGTATATGCAGTAAAGATGATGAAAATGGTATAAGGAATAAGATATTTGAAGTAGTTGATGAAGATAAGATTAATCTTGACAATAAAGAGGATATACTTATGCTTCTTGAACTTATAAGAGTAATTATCCATGATAGTGTTGTCAGTGCTATTATAATTAGGAGTCATAAGATTGATGAGGAAGAAGTAAAGAAGTTTTATGATAAGATTGAGTTTTTAAGAAGGAAATTCTCAAAGAATATAGACTTATAATAAAGAGGAGCAGGCTGCCCATATCGTTTATGAGCAGCCTGCTTTTTTTTACTCTGTAGGAAAGTTCATCATGAATGAGATTTTTACAGAGTTTGAGTGGATAAATTTAAACCTGTCTGTCGAGTTCAAACCAGAATTCAACACCATTATCGTGGTTGATGACACCGCATTCCTGATTCATGGCACCCAGTATCGCTTTAACTATTGAAAGACCGATTCCACTTCCGCCATATTCCCTTGTTCTTGCTTTGTCAACTTTATAGAATTTAATCCATATCTTATCAAGTTCCTCTTCCGGTATGCATTTTCCTGTATTGAAAACACTTATTCTTACAACGTCCTGTCTGTTCTCCAGACTGACTTCGATTTTATTTTCACCTGAGACATGATTTATCGCATTACTTATATAGTTTGTGATTACTTCCTCGACCATGTATTCATCAGCCCATACATATATAGGATCATAGTCTGCCATATGGATTACCGCATTCTTTTGTTCAGCAAGCAGTGTTTCAGAATTTATAACAGACCTAAGTACCTGGATTATATTAAATCTTTCAAAAGATACCTGATTATTGCCAAATTCAAGCTGGTTAAGTGTGAGAAGTTTCTTGACCATATTATTCATTTTGTTAGCTTCATCTATGATAACT
Source organism: Lachnospiraceae bacterium (assembly GCA_022764445.1). Classification (GTDB taxonomy): domain Bacteria; phylum Bacillota; class Clostridia; order Lachnospirales; family Lachnospiraceae; genus Butyribacter. The sequence continues at coordinate 13,024 of JALERT010000068.1, forward strand.
TCACAGTAAAATTCACGACTTTCATTATCATCATTTATATTGTCAAGAAGTCCTTCGGCGTATCCCTGTATAAGAGCAATAGGTGTTTTTAATTCATGAGACAC
>JALERT010000079.1 GCA_022764445.1 Lachnospiraceae bacterium
GCAGAAACTCTTATCGAGGCTCTTCCATATATACGTGACTTTAATAATAAGATAGTAGTAGTAAAATACGGTGGAAGTGCAATGCTTGATAAAAAGCTTGAAGAAAGCGTTATAAAAGATGTTGCCCTTCTTAAGCTTGTCGGTATGAAACCAATAATTGTACATGGCGGTGGCAAAGAAATAAGCAAATGGATTGACAAAGTCGGTAAAGAGACTAAATTTGTAGATGGTTTCCGAGTAACAGATAAGGATACAATGGAAATCGCTGAAATGGTTTTAAATAAACTCAATAAAAACCTTGTCCAGATGGTAGAAAAGCTTGGTGTAAAGGCTATTGGTATATGTGGTAAAGATGGCGGTATGCTTAAAGTTGACAAAAAAATGCCAAACGGAAATGATATAGGTTATGTAGGTGATGTCAAAAATGTTGATACAGATATCATTAACACACTGCTTGAAAATGACTTTATACCTATAATTGCACCTATAGGAATGGACGATAAGGGTGATACATACAATATAAATGCTGATGATGCAGCGTGTGCCATAGCCGGTGCAATTCGAGCAGAAAAGCTGGCATTTCTTACAGATGTTGAAGGAGTATGCATGAATCCGGATGATCCGGGATCACTTATCTCAGTACTTGACGTATACGAAGCCAATAAACTTATAGAAGGCGGCGTTATTAGTGGCGGTATGCTTCCAAAGGTAAATAACTGTATAAATGCTGTTAATGCCGGAGTTAACAGAGTCCATATCCTTGACGGAAGAAGAGATCACTGCCTTCTTCTTGAGTTCTTTACTAAGAAGGGTATAGGAACTGCTATCATAGGTGAAGACAGTGGATTATATACCAATGAAATAGAGAACTAATAGTTTTCTGTCAGGCTATGCGCCTACACCGGATTAAAACGCTATACAAAGATTATGGAGGATTACAAAATGGATATAAATAACGCGGATGAATATTTTATACATACATATAACAGAAGTACAGTATTTACAAAAGGTGAAGATGTATATTTATTTGATGATAAGGGCAATAAGTATCTTGACATGGGAGCAGGAATAGCTGTTTCTGCTCTTGGATACAGCAATGAAGAATATAAAAACGGACTTAAAGACCAGATTGATAAATTAATCCATGTATCAAATCTTTATTACACAGAACCACAGATAAAAGCGGCAAAATACTTCACAGAAGCATCCGGTATGGATAAGGTATTCTTTACAAACAGTGGTGCAGAAGCTATAGAAGGTGCTATAAAGCTTGCAAGAAAATATGCTTATCTAAAAAATAAAGACAGCAAGGGCGAAATCATTGCAATGAACCACTCATTCCATGGACGTACTATGGGTGCTCTTTCAGTAACCGGAACAAAGCATTACCGCGATCCTTTCGAACCACTTATTGGTGGAGTCTCATTTGCAGAATATAATGATATTGACAGCATAAAAGCACTTATAACACCTGATACATGTGCTGTAATCCTTGAAACACTTCAGGGTGAAGGCGGTATACATCCGGCTGACAAAGAATTCATGACTAAACTTCGTGAACTCTGTACTGAAAAAGACATATTACTCATATTAGATGAGATTCAGTGTGGAATGGGACGTACAGGTAAAATGTTTGCATATGAAAACTACGGTATTAAACCAGATATCATGACATCTGCCAAAGCTCTCGGATGCGGTGTTCCTATCGGAGCATTTGCTGCACGTAAAGACGTGGCTGATGCCATGTGCGTAGGTGATCATGGTTCTACATATGGTGGTAATCCTCTTGCAACTGCTGCCGCATGTAAAGTATTTGAGATATTTAAAGAAAAGGACATACTGGGTCATGTTAATGAGGTAGCTCCGTACCTTAAAAATAAGCTCATCGAATTACAGGAAAAGTATCCTGATATAATAAAAGACGTACGTGGTATAGGACTTATGCTTGGAACAGAACTTTCAATACCGGCAGGAGAAATCGTTTCAGAAGCTTTGGATAACGGTCTTGTACTTATATCTGCCGGAACCAACATAATCCGTTTTGTTCCTCCTCTTATAATTGAAAAAGAACATATAGATACAGCAGTCTCTATACTTGATAAAATATTCGCTTCAAAATGATAATTTAAAACAAACCTCATACGCATAATATATAGAAATATGGATATAATCACCTATAGTATTTTTAGACCAAAAGAGCCAGTACTAAGCTGACTCTTTTGTACTCTGAACAGGATTCCTACACACCATAAATTTTCTGCTTATTAAGATGCAAATTTATGATGTGGAATTCTTAACAGTTACATTACAAATCTTATATAACGATTGGAGTAAAATATGTGGGGAATGATTATATCAGTTATATCAGGAATACTTATGAGTATACAGGGTGTATTTAATACAGAAGTAACTAAGGCAACAAATATATGGATAACGGCTGCATTTGTACAATTATCAGCATTTATAGTATGTATGCTTGCATGGTTTGTTACGGGAAGAGAAAGCAGTATGGCAGATGTCATAAACTTCAGACCTCTTTATATGCTTTCAGGTGGAATTATCGGAGCTTTTATAACATACACTGTTGTATCAGGCATGAACTTACTTGGACCTGCCAAAGCCGTTCTTTTCATAATAACCGCACAGATTATTGCAGCATATCTTATTGAATTATTCGGACTGTTCGGTACAGAAAAAGCCTCTTTCCACTGGAGTAAGCTTGCAGGTCTTGTCCTTATAATAGGCGGTCTTATCGTATTTAAATGGCACGATACAGCTAAGTAATATATCAGTCGTTACAGTTCACACTATATAAAAATCTAAATAATAGTTTTTA
>JALERT010000091.1 GCA_022764445.1 Lachnospiraceae bacterium
AGATTATGTAAATGATTATGCGGATTCGTCGTCAAAGTCGAAAGATAAATCAACGGCTGAACCTAAAAAGAGCCCAAAACCGTCAAAGGATAATAAGCCAAAACCGACTAAAAAGCCTAAGGTAACAAAGAAGCCGACAAAAACAAACGAACCGGATGTAATCGAAAAGCCTGTTAAGACAAAGGAGCCTGCGGAGACAGCAAGACCGGAAAAAACACCGGAACCTGCGACAACTGAAGAACCAGTTAAAGATTCAGGATCGGAAGAAAATCAGTAAAGTACTAAGCAGCGATAATAGGGATTATTATAAATTATATTAGTACAACCAGAATTGTCAAAATAATAAAGAACGTAGGAGATTAATGATTATGAGAACGATAGCGGTTGCCATATTTTTGATATTATATTCTATATTTACAATACCAATGGTTGCAATAGAGTGGATTGTAGGAAAAATATCGCCGGAGAAGCATCATATAATTGCACAAAAATGTGTTGTTAAAGGCTTTAAAATGATACTGCACATTTGTGGTGTAAAGCTGACTGTTAAGGGTCAGGAAAATATACCAAAGAATCAGGCGGCTCTTTTTGCATATAATCATAGAAGCTATTTTGATATACTCGTAGGATATGTGACAGCACCTATGCGTACGTCATTTGTGTCTAAGTATGAGATGTTGAAAGTGCCAATGATATCATGGTGGATGAAATGTATGAACTGTCTTTTTTTAGACAGAGAAGATATAAAACAGGGAATGAAAACTATTCTTGATGGTATAGAACTTCTAAAAAAAGGTACATCTATTTATATCGCACCTGAGGGAACAAGAAGTAAAAATGATGAGGTTCATAAATTCCATGAGGCAAGTTTTAAGCTTGCAGATAAATCAAAGACTCCTATCGTGCCGGTGTGCATCAATAATACGGACGCACTTTTTGAAAAACATGAGCCGTGGATACATTCAGGGCATGTAATCATAGAATACTGTGAGCCGATTTACATGAGTGATATGGATAGAGATGAAAAGAAGCATATTGGCGAAAAGGTTAGAGCTATAATTAGTGAAAAATATAAAAAGAATGCAAAGGAAATATAGATATTTGCAGAAATTGGAAAATGTGATATTATAGCTATAGCTTTCAAGAGATTATATAAAATACGCGTTAGAGTTTATTTATATATGAACGTTATATACGCAGAATGGAGAAAGAGATGTTAAATAATATTGAAATCATGCCAGCGCTTGGTATTGCAACATGGACTATAGTTTTATTAGTTATTATAGTATTAATAATTGCAGCACTTATTGGACTTAGTATTTATGGAAAGAAATTACAGACAAAGCAGGAAACTGCACAGAAAGAGTTAGAGGCTGCTTCACAAAGTGTATCAATGCTTGTAATTGACAAGAAGAGGATGAAAATTAAAGAAGCGGGACTTCCACAGATAGTTTTAGATCAGACACCAAAGTATCTTAGAGGTCAGAAATTACCTATAGTAAAGGCAAAGATTGGACCAAAGATTATGCCGCTTATATGTGATGAAAAAATTTTTGAGCTTATTCCTGTAAAGAAGGAAGTAAAGGCCACAGTAAGTGGAATATACATTACGGGTGTTAAAGGACTTCGTTCAAATCTTGAGACAAAGCCTAAGAAGATGAAGTTCAGTGAAAAAGTGAAAGCAAAGCTTAATAAAGATGATAAATAAAAATGTGCCGCATATATTGCGGCATTTTTATTTATATAGGAATGTACATGTGAAACTATTGTTACTATAATGATTTAACATTAATGTTAATTGTGCAGTCTGAGATATGACTGTAGTTCATTTCAAGGCTATAGTGAATGGTTATATCTATAGTTGCTTCACTTTCCTCGATGCTCAGTTTGTTGGTAAGAAGGCTCATCTGCATGGTTCCAAAAGGCGTTTTATACGGACTGTCATGATGAAGTCCTTCCTTAAATACCATATTGGATGATGAAGCTCCTTTTTTGGTTAGAGTTACCGTAGATGAATTAGTATCTATCTTTAGAAGATTTGTAATCACAGCGGAGGAGGAACCTTCCGTTTCTTCAATAAATTCATCATATTTTATTATATGCTTATCTGATACAAGGCGATATTTGCCCTGTTGGACTGTCTGCAGGGAATCGTTCTCGTCTATATCATGCTGTATTCCATTTATTGTAATAAGTACATCTGAATTCATATCACATCTCCGTATAAATTATTATTAAGTATAATTAAGTTATAGTTAACACGATATAAGAAAAAACTCATGTCATACGGAAGATTATGACACAGCGTGTAAAGCTATGTCAAGTTATGTGCGCTGTTCACTTGCTAGTTTACCAGTTTATGGGTTACTGTACAGACTATATCAATCCATGTGTTGTACAAACCAGTCATATATTGCAGAATGACATTCAAATGTTATCTTTTCATTTTTAGTGTTTTCTTTGCCGTTAGATTTATCATTAGGAAATTCAGTATTTACAGCATCAGATTGTTCAAGTATATCATATTCGGATTTTGTAAGATTTTTCTTTAACTTTTCTTTTGATTCATCAGGTACGACAGCTTTCGTTTCGTCAACAAGGCAGAGACTTGGGAAAAGGACACACCACCAGTTTCGTCCGTTTGCCTCTCCTATCTCTATACAAAGGGCATTATATATACCTGCCGGGAATACAAGATCACCATAAGATTTGACTGGAAAATATCTGTCTTTAAGAGCAATTTTTACTTTGTAGTCATATCCTTCGCTTTTAATAATATTTTCTGCGGATGATGCAATTCTGTCTTTTTGAGATAGGATTGCATTTTCTGCCTGTTTTACAGAAGCTGCATTTTGTACACAGCTTTTTACCTCGTCAAGTATACCATCGCGGACTTTGAGTTTGAGCTGCTGATCTTCTTTGCTGTCGCTGTTGGCTATAACATGAAGACGTATTATATTAGAAGCAATGTTCTTTTGTATTTCCTTCACCGACTCCCCTTCAAATACAGTATCAGGCGAAGTATTCCGGTACGATGCGGCTTTTGTTTCAAGATTAAAAAGCTTTAACCCTATAAGTAATAATGCAAATGACATTGAGTACACAAAAACCAGAAATAAAATCTGTGGTTTAAGTATGTTTATTTTTTTTATGTTCATAATAAATTACCTCCTTTTCGATATTATAATTGTTACTGTTTACACCTGTGGTGTTCAGAGTAATTTATAATCCTATGTATAAATTATTGACGAAAAAATTCGATATATACATTTAAAGTGGGAATATCAGTACACTAGCAAGCTTGAATATTATATTTTACTGATATAGTGTGGACTAAAGCGCGAAATATAACATTTTTCTTAACGTTTTATTAATACATGGAAGCATAAGGTGCATTTTATATGAAAATGTGTTATTATATGTCTATTATGTAACTTTTTAATTAGATGTGCGCAATTTGGCATGCAGTCGTCTGCATCATATGCAACTACATTTGCAGTCATATGCGTAGGTCATAAGAAAGGATAAGTTAATTTATGAGTAAAAGAAATAGAAGTGTTGAACCGTTGGAAGACGATTTCAGTACAACAAAAAAAAGAAAAAAGAAAAAGCATAGGAAATTCTGGCTTGGAGTGAAAATAGCTTTTCTTATTATTTTGTTGGCAGTTTTGGCTGCAGTAGTTATTTTGTACGTGAAATATGGTAACGAAATTCTTCGCTGGCAGCAGGAGTCAAAAGCCACAATTGATAAGTCGACTACTGAGACGTTTAAAGCATCAGAGACAAGTCTGATATATGCTTCCAACAAGTCAGTAATTGCAAAGTTAAAGGGTGATAAAGATTCGTATTATTTAACCTTTGATAAGATACCAAAGCATGCCATGGATGCAATGGTTGTTTCGGAAGATAGAGAGTTTTATAAGCATGAAGGTGTAAACTTCTTATCTACAATGAAGGCCGCTGCATTACTTGTAAAAAGTAAACTGACACATGAGGATATAACCCGAGGTGGAAGTACTATTACACAGCAGCTTGCCAAAAATGTATTCCTTACAAATCAGCGAACGTATGAGCGTAAAGTAAGAGAGATATTTATGGCTTTGGAATTGGAAAAGAGATATACAAAAGACCAGATAATGGAATTTTATATGAATAATATCTATTTTGCTAATGGATATTATGGAATAGAAGCTGCCAGCCGTGGATATTTTAGTAAACCTGCATCTAAGCTAAGTCTCGCAGAGATAGCTTTTTTATGTTCGATACCTAATAATCCTAATCTGTACAATCCACTTGAAAATTTTGATAACACTACGAAACGTAAGGAACGTATTCTCTCTCAGATGTTAGAGGAAGGTGTTATCACTGCTGCGGAGTACAGTGATGCAAATTACGAGGAAATAGTTCTTGATCCTGCAGAGTCAATTAAGACACAAAATTATATGACAACATACGCTATAAGTTGTGCAACCAAGGCAATTATGCAGTCACAGGGCTTCAAATTTAAATATGAATTTAATTCTGATAAGGAAAAGGAATTATATCAGAAAGAATATGATACAGTATACAACGAATGTTACAATTCGTTATATACAGGTGGTTATAGAATATATACGTCTTTAAATAAGAAGAAACAGAATATGCTGCAGACATCTGTCAATGAAAAACTTTCAGGTTTTACCGAAAAAAATAAAAAAGATAAGATATTTAAGTTACAGGGAGCGGCTACCTGTATAGATAATAAGACTGGTTTTGTCGTAGCTATAGTTGGAGGACGTAAGCAAAAATCTATTACCGGGTATACTCTTAACAGGGCATTTCAGAGTTACAGACAGCCGGGAAGCTGTTTCAAACCTCTTGTAGTTTATACTCCTCAGCTTGAAAGAGGATATACACCTGATACAATTGTAGATGATTCATATTTTGAGGGAGGTCCTAAGAACTCAGGTAATACTTACTCAGGAAAAATTCCACTCAGATACGCTGTTGAACATTCTAAAAATGTAATTGCATGGAAGCTTTTTGAAGAGCTTACACCACAGAGTGGATTAAAGTATGTTAAGAGGATGAATTTTGCCAATATAGTAGATACTGATTATGTACCTGCTGCTTCACTTGGTGGTTTAACTAATGGTGTAAGTACGGTAGAAATGGCATCTGCATATGCAACTATAGAAAATGATGGTGTTTTTAGGGAACCTACATGTATTACAAAGATAACAGATGCAGAAGGTCATGAAATTGTAAATAATAAAAGAAAACGTAAGACGAGACAGGTATACCAGGAAAGTGCAGCACATGCAATGACAGATATACTTGAAGGCGTACTTATAAGGGGTACTGCGGCAGGTCATGGCATTAATAATATGGCATGTGCCGGTAAGACAGGTACAACGAGTGATCATAAAGATGGATGGTTCTGTGGATATACACCTTATTATACAACGGTTGTATGGGTAGGATATGATTCACCTAGGACACTTTATGATTTATACGGAGGTACATATCCTCTGTCTATTTGGGAAGATTTTATGAATAAAATTCATGAAGGTCTGGAGCATAAAGATTTTGATCTGGATTACGAAGATTCAGGTTACAATGATGGAGATGATAATCAGACAGTTTCACCAACTCCACAGCCGACAATGGATCCTGATGCAGCTGAGTCAGCGGAGCCTGATCCGACTTTAGCACCTGAGCCAACTCAGGAGCCTGATCAGACACAGGAAACTACTCCAACGAAAAGGCCGGATACATCCGGAGAAAATAATTCGGGTGATGACAATAATGGAACCGATGTTGGTGATGATGATCCGCCTGAGGATATACAGGAATAAAGTATAACGGGATAATAGAGTAATATTATGATGACGATTAGTTTATGTATGATTGTAAAGAACGAGGAAAAAGTTCTTGCAAGGTGCCTTGACAGTCTTGCTGATATAATGGACGAAATCATAATTGTAGATACCGGATCAACGGACAATACTAAAGAAATTGCCTCAAAGTATACTGACAAAATATATGATTTTGAGTGGACAGGCAGCTTTGCAGATGCCAGAAACTTCGCATCTGCAAAAGCAAAGATGGACTATATTTATACTGCTGATGCAGATGAATATCTGGAAGAAGAGGACAGAAATCATCTTATCAATCTGAAGAAAGTGCTTATGCCTGAGATTGAGATTGTCCAGATGATATACTGTACTCCGGCTAATCTTAGTACCGTATATAACTTTGAAGAAGAATACAGACCAAAGCTTTATAAGAGGGTAAGAAGTTTTAAATGGATTGATCCAATCCATGAAACACTTCGCATAGATCCTGTAGTATATGATAGTGATATACGTGTTCAGCACAGACCACAGTCTAAGCATACATCGCGTGATATTGCTGCGCTGGAGAAGATTTCACAGAATGGTAAATTATCTAAGAAATTACATCATATGTATGCAATGGAGCTTTTTAGATCCGGTACGGATGATGAGTTTATACGTGCCATACCTGCATTTACAGCTACAATGGGGCAGGATGGCAGGTCAATGGATGAGGTAAAGGAAGCCATATGCGTGCTTGCAAGGGCATATCGGATAAAGGGAGACATACCGGAATTTTTGGGGTATGCATTAAAAGATGCCGTATCTGAATCAACCTCAGAGGTGTGCTGTGAACTTGGAAAATACTATGAATCCGTAGGAGATATAGAAGAAGCAGCTATATGGTATCGGAATGCACTTACAGAGACGGAGTGTATTCTTGACAAGAGATGTGGAGAAGAGATACCACAGGAGGGGCTTGCAAGATGTGGCGCTAAGACTTGACGTTCGCTATGAAAAATACGATCTTAGCAGTAACAGGTTATGACAGACCGACATAAGAAAAAGGGGTATGATTTGCAATGGAAGAAAAGAATGAGTATATGACGATTGATAGGGATGTAGCACAGAGTATAATAGATAAAATGCCTGAAGAAAGTGAGCTGTATGATCTTGCAGATTTATTCAAGGTATTTGGTGATTCTACAAGAATAAAGATATTGTATGCATTATATGAGAATGAGATGTGCGTTTACGACATTGCCAATATACTCAATATGACGCAGAGTGCCATATCACATCAGCTTCGTATACTTAAGCAGAACCGTCTTGTGAAGTATCGTAAAGAAGGTAAGACCGTTCTATATACGCTGGCGGACCAGCATGTATTCACCATACTCAGTCAGGGGATAGAACACGTTGAAGAATAATGTCGGGATTACAGCCCATAGTAACTAATAACTAAATTACTATGGGCTGTAATGCTAAAAAAATTTAATTTACAAATAACCTCCTATATGTTAAGATATGGACATGTTACAGCAACTAAAGATATCGTCGCTTTTCTTGCTACAGAAAAATCAACGGGGGTTGATGCGACGGGACTGGGTAGTTATTACTGTTAAAGCTAATGGAGTAAGCAAGAAAGTAACAGTTACCGTAAAGAAATAATTTATATGATTTTAAAGCGTAATATATAAAGTATAATGGTAAATAGAGTTAGGTGTGAACTTTAAATAAAGAAAACGAGAGTCGTAGTTTGGCTCTCGTTTTTGTCGTTGCAATGCAAGTGTCAAGCTTGTGTCTGAATGGTAACAACCATGTATCAAAGAACTGGCATAGCGATAATCACAATTGACATTAGAAGTACCAAAAAATATAATAAAGTTAAAAGAATAAAGAGCTATGGAATATGAATGAAGAGGTGATAATGGGTATGGGCGTATATTTTAATCCGAATAATGAAAGCTTTACACGAGCAAGAAACAGTCAGATTTTTGTTGACAAAACAGGTTTGATTGAATACTTGAACAAAAGATTATCAACAGAAGAGAACTGCATCGCTTTAAGTCATGCCAGACGCTTTGGAAAATCCCATGCTGCCGGAATGATTGATGCCTATTACAGTCTTGGATGTGATTCTTCTAATCTTTTTGATGATACAGAGATTGCTAAAAGTCCTGATTATAGGAAGTATATGAATAAGTACAATGTGATTCATATTGATGTTTCATCGGTCTGGGATTTTCATAAAGAGGATTTGGTTGAGTCCATTCAGCAGCGTATATGTGAGGATTTGAAAAAAGAATACTCAGATATATTAAATTATGATAAGGATTTATATTTGTTATTACAAGAGATATATGATAGAACTAATATTCCCTTTGTCATTATCATTGATGAGTGGGATTGCGTGATAAGAAATAGTGAAGACAAGGATTTGGTTCACAAATATTTACAGTTCCTTCATTCATTATTTAAATCAGAGGAATCAAAGGCGTTTTTGGCATTGGCATATATTACAGGAATTTTGCCGATTAAGAAAATAAAAGATGAATCAGCACTGAATAATTTCAGAGAATATACAATGATAGATTCATATCCAATTACAGAGTATTTTGGTTTTACGGAAGGTGAAGTAAAAGGGCTTTGCGAAAAATATGATATGGATTTTGAAACCACGAAAGCATGGTATAATGGTTATTTGATTGATGGGATGAATATGTATAATCCAAACTCTGTTTCACTTGCAATGGACAGACATAGATTTGATTCCTATTGGAAAAATACATCTTCCTTTGCCTCCATCAATACGTTTATCACCATGAATTATGAAGGTCTGAAAGATGATGTTATGACAATGCTGTCAGGTGGAATGGTTATGGTAGATACTGAGTCATTTCAAAATGATTTGTCAGAGATTCATTCAAAGGATGATGCATTAACAGCGTTGATTCATTTAGGATATCTTGGGTATGATGCAGAAATGTTAAGTGCATATATTCCTAATTATGAAGTTGCCAAGGCTTTTCAGATGGCACTGAAGACAGGATGCTGGAAGGAAATAGCAAAATCTGTTTCTATATGTGATGAACTGTTGATGGCAACGATTTCAGGTAAGGAAGAAAGAGTTGCAGAGTTGATTGAACTTGCCCATGAAACCTATACTTCTGTCTTAACTTATAATGATGAAAACTCTTTAAGCTGTGTTCTGACATTAGCATATTTTACAGCAAGAGGATATTATAACATTATTAGGGAGTTGCCGTCAGGAAAAGGTTATGCTGATTTTGCATTTATTCCGAGGGCAAATGCAGGAATCAGACCAGCTATGGTTGTGGAGTTAAAGTACAATAAATCAGCAGACACAGCCATTAAGCAGATAAAAGACAAGAGATATCATGGGGTATTATCAGGTTACGGTGATAAAATTCTTTTGGTCGGAATTAATTATGATGCAGATGGAAAAGACAATAAACATCACACCTGCATTATAGAGGAATGGAAAGAATAAAAGAACTATTGGCGGGTAGGCAGCTACAAAAATAGCTGTTACTGTACACACCTACGGTGCTACAGTAACGATTACAGCCCATTTTAAATGCATCTTTATAGTAGCAGGCACATTTTATACAAGCTTCGCTTGTGGTGCCTGCGTAGGTCATAAGAAATCTTCCCATCTTCGATGGGTC
>JALERT010000204.1 GCA_022764445.1 Lachnospiraceae bacterium
AGAAAGCTAAGGAAGAGGCAGATAAAATTGAAACTGCATTAAAAGCTGTAAATGATGCAAGTAGTGCAGGAACACAAAATTCTGATTCAGGTTCAACATGGGATGCATTAAATGATAATGCAACTGTAATCGGAATTAATCTGTCTGGTGATTTCGATGGCTTAGGTGGAGCTTATAAGACAGCAGTAATGAAAGCAGTATATAATAATGGAACTGATTATGCTACATTAGCTGATGTAAAGATTGCATTTAATAATGCAGTTGCTGAACAGAAAGCTAAGGAAGAGGCAGATAAAATTGAAACTGCATTAAAAGCTGTAAATGATGCAAGTAGTGCAGGAACACAAAATTCTGATTCAGGTTCAACATGGGAAGCATTAAATGATAATGCAACTGTAATCGGAATTGATCTGACTACGGGTGATTTCAATAACTTAGGCAGCATTTATAAGACAGCAGTAATGATAGCAGTATATAATGGTGGAAATGATTATACTACATTAGCTGATGTAAAGAATGCATTTAATAATGCTGTTGCTGCACAGAAAGATAAGGAAGCTGCAGATAAAGTTATAGAAGCATGGAATAAAAAAGATGCTGCAGAATTAAAGGCTGTTATGGCAAATATAGAAGCTAATAAAGCTAACAGGGATAAACTTATCGCTGTAGGCGTGGACTTTAGTAAGTATGATAATGCATCAGAAGTTGAAAAATATACAGCATGTCAGTCACTTGCAAAAAATATAGCAACGGTCGATGCATTAAAGAAAACATTGAATGCGATATTTGGTTAATAAGATTTACTTATTTAACATAAATATTGGCTTAAACCAGAAAAGAGAACTGTTTCGACAGTTCTCTTTTTTGTTGAATGCCTTGCGGCGCACGTTTTTAATAGGTGAAAAAACTTAATCCGTCCTAGACTAAATAACTCTGTGAAAACACAGTCCTTTATGTTTCTCTTCACAATAACATTATCGTGTTTAGTTTCGGTCTTAGATTTTTCAATTCGATCAGCTTCGGTTTGGTTTTCTTTGGTTTATCCCATCTACTTTTTCTTTTTGTATCTCTTTGCTCAAACGATTATCCCATTCATATTATTTTTTACATTTGGATATCAATCAATGTCATTTACTTAAGAGAATTCTTGACAAAATAGGGAATTCTCTTTTTTTTACCAGTAACTCAAATTCCACTTGACAATACGTTAAATTTGTGCGGCTTTTTTCTGATTTATTGATCAGAAAAAAGCCAATTAGTTAAGAAATATTTTATTCACTTAACTAAGGAGGCAAAAACGATGTATTCAACTTTTGTAAAACAAATACTCATGGATTCAATCCATGAACTTTCTCAGACACCTGAAAATTATGCAGTTTATCCTGACACCGATTTTACACGAAACAGAAAAATTGGATTTAAGGATTTTCTTCTTCTTTTATTAACCATGGAAGATGATTGTTTGAGGGAAGAACTTTTTGGTGAAAAATTGGAAGCAAAAAGCGAATTTTTGCTTACCTTTATTAAAGTTACCCTAAAATAGGATATTTTGTTTTCCAATTTTAAAATAGATACGCAAAATAGACATATTGATTTATTTTGAAAATCTAAGTCTACATAGAAAACAAAACTAATCTTAAGTATATCGGGATTCATGATATTTATTGAAAGTTTTTGCTATTTACACCTTAAGTAAATGACATTGGTTCAGAATGGTGTCGCTTCAATCTTATTCACATCTGAAATTTCTTCTACAAAGATTGAGTCATTGCTTATAGCAACTGTAACAGAAAGTAGCAATGCAGAATTAAAAAATACAAAAGCAGAAAGAAGAATCAGCTTAAATCCAAATATTGAAGGTCAGAAGGATCAGACTGTTGGTGCATCATTAACAGATGTCATGGTTGAGACGTGTGACAGAGTTGTTCTTTTCTTCAATAAAGATGTTGATGTAGCTAATTATACAAAGAATACTGATGCAGAGAAATATGCATATGATAGCAACAGAATGGAGATAAAGATTCTCGATAATGCAAAAACAAAAGAAAGTATTGCTGATACAGATAATACAATAAGTCCAAAAGCATTATATCCTGTTAAAGACAATCCAAAAGCATTATATGCTATTCTTGATACAGATAGTAGGGATGATGCAAAATATTTAACAGATAACGCTAAAGCTATTGTTAAGGTTACAGATAAGACAAAGACCATCCCTGTTACAGAGACAAAGAGTACAATAGTTACAGATATCCATGCACCTTCTATACTTGATGTTAAGCAGAACGGATTGAGAAGCATTGATGTAATCTTCTCTGAGCCTGTTCAGAATGGTAAATATAGTAATGACGGTCATTATAGAGATAACAGTGCAGAGGTAGTATATGATAAAGATACAGACAAATGGGTTATTGATACAAGAACTCTTTCTGATGAAAGCTGGGGTTCTCTTTCAAAAGCAACAGCAGAAGTTGGAAAATTTAATGTAACGACTGGTGAAGACAGAAGAAATGTTGTTACTATTACTTTAGGCACGAAAGCCAATGGTGACCAGATTTATTTCAAAGCAGGTAAACATTCTGTTCAGGGTAATAAGATTGGTGACTGGGCTAACGTTACTGATGAAAAAAATAACTTTATCAACACTCAGACTCTTGACTTCACAATCGAAGCTGATGAAACTGCACCTAAGATGGATGTGAAAGTTGAATCACCTGAGCAGTATTACGTTACATTTAATACTGATGTAGATGCAAATAAAGTTAAAGATAACTTAAAATTACAGCAGTATAAAGACAATACATGGAAAAATATTGATAAAATAAATATCCGTCAGGTTGATAATAAGGAATTTATTGTTGAACTTACAAAGGACTGGACAGACAAAGATATACTTGATACATATACTTCAAAGAAGAATTATTACAATTATAATTTCCGTTTACATATGGACGAGAAAGTGCATACAAATCTTTCAAACGGATTAAAGAATGCTGAGATTAATTGTAACTTAGATAATGCAATCATGAAAAACCCTGACGTAACAAGTCCAAAGTTAAAAGACGTTACTCAAAATGGTCAGGAAAGTGTTATCATTGAGTTTAATGAACCAGCACAGATTAACGGATTTACAGATAAAGAACATCAGATAACACCGACTGTAGAGCAGAAGAAAGCTGATGGTGGTGACCTTTCATTGCCAATTATCCAGTTTATCTCAGAAGATAACAGTAAGACAATTAAAGGTAAGGTAGATTCTGTTAATGAGAATGATACTAAGATTTATGTAAAACCAGAAGATACTTTAACAGAAGGTACTTGGAAAGTCGTTGTAAGAAACGTATCTGATGATATCGGAAACACAGCAGAGACATTAGTTAAGAATGATTTCGTAGTTAAGGGCGGTATCCCAGCTGATACAGGCTTTAGAGTACGTTGGATCGTAGCTGTACCAAAAGATACCTTTGATCCTATAGCTGGCGGCCCTGCTCCTAGTGATGTAATCTACGTTAAATTTAACAAACAGATTAAGACATATGGTAATGCAGCAAATGCAGGTGCAACTACTAACTACACTGTAAATGATTATACATTACCTTCTTCAAAGATTGATGCATTTATTGATGACTATAATAAGGCAGCAAGCAATTATGGTTATAGTGATATAGTAGCAATTCATTTGAAAGACACAGCATTAACAGCTTCATCTAATACAATCAATATCAATAAAACACTTGAATCGGCTGCAGGTGCTAAGTTAGATAATGGTGGAAAATTCTTATTATCTAAAGTAAATGGTAGAACATTCTTCACATGGAATTATAAGGATTATTCAGATAGTAAAGGAATAACAGTTTCAGATGTACAGAAATTACTTGATAATGAAGAATATGATACATTAAAATTTAGTAATGGAACAATTAGTGATTTGAATTCAGACAAAACAACTTTTAAGCTTACACATTCAGGAACTGTGGACTTTGATGGTCAGAAAGTACATGAGTTGACTATTAATACAATGGAAACTGGTATCCTTGAAGTTAAGAATATTAAGGCTGATAAGGTTACAGTATATGCACCATATGCAGAAGTAAAAATCAATAACACAGGTATTAATACTGCAGTAACCGATCCAGCAAATAATCCAGCAAATATTGGAGAATTAGATGTTGAAGATGTCTTGAATGGTACATTAACTCTTAGCAACAGTATTGTTGGTACTTTAACGGTGACAGATTCAAATGAAGGTAAAATCAGATTAGAAGGTGCTAATACAGCTATAAATAAAGAATTTGTGATTGACACAACTGGAGAGATTACTTTAGAAGTTGGTAAAGATAGTAACTCTTCTCAGTTTGATATTGCTAACCTTCCAACAACTAAAGGTGTTGAGATTACAAAGGCTTGTACATTACATGTGAAAGATGACGGAGCAAACATAGATAGTAATACTATAAAGATTACAGTTGCCTCAGAAGAAGTAGCTAAGAAGGTAACTATTACAGAAGATACAAAAGATTTAGTAAAATGCGATGGTGTTACAGTAAAAGCTGAAGGTGCAAAAGCGGTTGAAATCTCTGACGTGACATCAAAAAATGGAGAAGATGCTGCTGTGATAACACCGGCAACACCAGCAAAAACTGAATACACAATTAGTGGTGAAAAAGTAGCTACAGGTGGATGGATAACTGTAAACGTTGCTAATACTAAGCCTGTATCTATAGAAGTATCAAAAGATGATACACCTGCTAAGCTCGCAGCTGCTATCTCAAAGGAAACATTTAAAGGATATACTGTGAAGGTTGATAATGAAACTAAATCTAAATCTAAATTAATATTTACTTCTGTAAAGACAGGAACAGAAGCTGCGAAATTTGATGTAACAATTGATTTTGGCAGTGTTGAAGGATTAAATGAAGGTACTTCTACTAAAGTTGCTGGAGAAGATGCAAAGAAAGAAGAAACTGCAGGATCATCAAGCTTTACTGTTGAAAGCACAGGAAAAAATGTAGCAGGTACTATAAAGATAACGGTTGATGGTAAAGAGGCAACTGCGACAGTTGGAGCTTTTGATGATGCTCAGAAAATTGCAACTGCTATTGAAAGTGCTATAAAGAGTGCAGTTGATGTTTCTACGTATGGTGAAATTAAAGCAGAAAAAGATTCTAA
>JALERT010000213.1 GCA_022764445.1 Lachnospiraceae bacterium
GGCACTTGATTACGTTGTAGTTAAGATTCCTAGACTTCCATTTGATAAATTTATAAAGGCAAAGAGAACTCTTACAACACAGATGAAGGCTACAGGTGAGGTTATGAGCATCTGTACAAGCTTCGAGGGTGGTCTTATGAAAGCCCTCCGTTCTCTTGAGCAGCATGTCAACAGTCTTGAAGGGAAAGATTACATTAACTTTACAGATGAAGATGTTATAGAGCAGCTCTCTGTAGTAGATGACCGTCGTATATTCGTAGTTGCTGAAGCTATAAGACGTGGAATAAGCTATGATAAGATTCATGAAATAACAAAGATTGATAAGTGGTTCATTGATAAGATTGCAATCCTTGTAGAGATGGAAGCAAAACTTAAGGAAACAAAAGAACTTGATGAGGAGCTTCTTAGAGAAGCAAAGCGTCTTGAGTTCCCTGATGAGCTTATTGCAGAGTGGACAGGCAAGGAAGAAGCAGAAATTAAAGAACTCCGTCATAAATGGGGAATTACTGCAGCATTTAAGATGGTTGATACATGTGCGGCAGAGTTTGCATCAGAGACACCTTATTATTACAGCTGCTTTGATGGCGTAAATGAGGTGGAGGATAATACAGATAAAAAGAAGATTATGGTACTTGGTTCAGGTCCTATACGTATCGGTCAGGGTATCGAGTTTGATTACTGTTCAGTTCACAGTGTCTGGGCTCTTAAGCAGGAAGGATACGAAACAATCATCGTCAATAATAACCCTGAGACAGTAAGTACTGACTTTGATATAGCAGATAAACTTTACTTTGAACCGCTTACACCTGAAGACGTTGAAAATATCGTTAATCTTGAAAAGCCTGACGGAGCTGTTGTACAGTTTGGCGGTCAGACAGCTATCAAACTTACAGAAGCTCTTCTTAAGATGGGTGTCAAGATTCTTGGTACAAGTGCAGAAAATGTAGATGCAGCAGAAGATAGAGAGCTCTTTGATGAGATACTTGAAGAATGTTGTATACCACGACCAAAGGGACAGACTGTATTTACTACGGAGGAAGCGCTTAAGGCTGCCGATGAGCTTGGTTATCCTGTTCTTGTAAGACCATCTTACGTACTTGGTGGTCAGGGTATGCAGATAGCAGTATCAGATAATGATATTATAGAATATATGGGTGTAATCAACCGTTATCATCAGGATCATCCTATCCTTGTCGATAAATATCTTATGGGTAAGGAAGTTGAAGTTGATGCCGTTTGTGATGGCGAAGAAATTCTTATCCCTGGTATAATGGAACATGTAGAGAGAGCCGGTATTCATTCAGGTGACAGTATCTCAGTATATCCTGCACAGTCTCTTTCAGAAAAGATTCAGGATGTAATCGTTGATTATACAAGGAAGCTTGCACATTCACTTCATGTAATTGGTCTTATCAATATACAGTTTATTGTATACAATGATGATGTTTATGTAATCGAAGTAAATCCTCGTTCAAGCCGTACAGTACCTTATATCAGTAAGGTAACAGGTATTCCTATCGTTGATCTTGCATCAAAAGTAATACTTGGTGCAAAGGTTAAAGATTTTGGATATGGTACAGGCCTCGCACGTAAATCAGATTACATTGCTATAAAGATGCCTGTATTCTCATTCGAGAAGCTTCGTGGAGCAGAGATAAGCCTTGGACCTGAAATGAAGTCAACAGGTGAGTGTCTTGGTGTATCAAAGGAATTTAATGAGGCTCTCTATAAGGCGTTTATTGGTGCTGGAATAGATCTTCCTAAGCACAAGAAAATGATTCTTTCTGTTAAGGATTCTGCTAAGCTTGAGTCTGTAGATATTGCTAAGCGTTTCAAGAAACTCGGCTATGAAATATTTGCAACAAGAGGAACAGCAAGAGTTCTTAATGAACATGGAATTCTTACTATTCCAATCAACCGTATCAATGAAGAGGCTCCAACACTTATGGATCTTCTTCTCGAGCACCAGATTGATCTTGTTATCGATATACCAACATTTGATGATAAGCAAAAAGACGGTTTCCTTATAAGACGTACAGCAATCGAGACAGGTGTAACATGTCTTACATCTCTTGATACAGCCAATGCACTTCTTACAAGTCTTGAAAGTTCAGATACAGATCATTTATCTGTAGTAGATGTTGCAACAATATCTAATCATGAGATGTAATTAATATAAGTAACGCATGTTAATATAAAAATTAGAAAGCAAATCGTAAAGATTCTTAGTTTGCTTTTAAAAGAAAATAATAATGGGAAATAGCATCTGACATTAAACAGTTGGATGCTGTTTCTCATTTTTTCTTTGATATGTGTTGGACATATAATTAAAATAGTGTTATAATCCATAGGTCTGTAAGGAGGCTTATGATGTTTTACGAAATTGGAAAAGTATTAAATGATGTTATTTATACAATTGGTGGCTTTTATAATGAAAGTAAGGCTTTTAGAAATGTAATACTTTGGTTTTTATCTATACTTACAATTCACAGTACGGCTTATACGATTATCGGTTTTTTCTTTACGAGAAAATTTAAACCGGCAAAGCATAATCATAAATATGCTATTTTAATAGCTGCAAGAAATGAAGAACCGGTAATAGGTAATCTCCTAAAAAGTATAAGCAGACAGGATTACCCGAAAGAATTGATAACAACATTTGTTGTTGCCGACAATTGTACAGATAATACTGCAAAAGTTGCAAGAGAAAAAGGTGCAATAGTTTACGAACGATTTAATGACAGAGACAGGACAAAAGGTTTTGCATTACAGTTTTTATTTGACAAAATAGAAGAAGATTACGGGATTGAATCCTTTGAGGGATACTTTATATTTGATGCTGATAATCTTTTGAATAAAGATTATATAACAAGAATGAATGAAGCGTTTGATGAAGGTGAGAAGATTATAACTTCTTATAGAAATTCAAAGAACTTTGATGAAAACTGGGTTGCTTCTACATATGCTTTACACTGGCTTCGTTCTATAAGAAAGAGACACAGGGCAAGATCAGTATTAAGACTTGCTACCAATATTCAGGGAACAGGCTTTCTTTTTGCCAACGAACTTGTAAAAGATGGATGGAAATACACATCTCTTACAGAAGACAGAGCTTTTACTGCTGATGCTGTCGCTCATGGATATGGCATTACATATTGTGATGCTGCTATGTTTTATGATGAGCAGCCAACGAGCTTAAGAGTTGCTTTAAGGCAGAGAATCAGATGGTCAAAGGGACATCTGCTGGCATTTGTGGAAAGTGGATGGCCATTATTTAAAAATATATTTGTAGGTAATTGCTTTAGGGATAAAAGTGAAAAAAGAAAACTTACAAAAGAAAATATCATAGAGGGTATCAGACACAGATGGGCTTCTTTTGATACATTTGCCCAGCTTATGCCGGCTGTTATACCTAAAGTAATATTATGGCTTGTGGTAGGATTTTTCATATATGGATGCTACAGTTACAGATATGGATTTTATGACCAGAATGTCTTTAAAGGTGGTGGCTGGCTTACAGACGGGTTAAATAATCTTTTTGGGATAAAGGTGTCAGTCGGTCCTGGCGTAATGGCTATGGTATATTCTATGCTCTTATCAACATTGTGGCATTTCTTTGGAAAGCTGGTCTATCATGTGGAAAATATGCTGACAGCAGTTTATATATTTATAATTGAGAGGAAGAGAATAAAGAAGATAAGTCTGCCAAAGAAAATATTATACTGCATTACATGGCCTACATTTGATATCATATACAGATATTCAATGTATGCGGCACTCTTTATGAAGGTAACATGGAAGCCTATACCTCATACAAGTGGTGTAACAATAGAAGATATAGAAGAAGTAGGTTAATAATTAAAAAGAAGGTGAGTGCTGTACTGCCCCCAAAAAGTTAGAAATAAAGTTAAACAATTGGGAACTGGTACAAAGCACTCACCTTTTTGTCTCAAATAATTTAGAGTTACGTGGTGTAATTCGTAACCATAAATATTAACAAAATGGTTTAATTAACATGTAATTGTAGTACCTGTTTTGCCAAGGAGTCCGTCAAGTGCTGTATCAATACTTGTGATGATTGCCTTGCGTGATGAATCTGATGAAGCGAATGATACAGCAGCTTCTACCTTAGGGAGCATTGCGCCTGAAGAGAACTGCTTTTCTTCGATGTATTTTGTAGCTTCTTCAACTGTCATAGAGTCAAGAGGCTTTTCCGATGGTGTTCCAAAGTTAAGTGCAACTTTTTCAACACCTGTTAAAAGAAGTAGTATATCAGCATCGAGTCCTTCTGCAAGTTTTGCGCTTGTAACGTCTTTTTCGATTACGGCACTTGCACCCTTAAGGCGTGTACCCTGCTGAAGTACAGGAATTCCGCCGCCACCTGCCGCAATAACTACCTGATTGGCATCAGTAAGAGCTTTGATGGCATCAAGTTCATAAATTTCCATAGGACGTGGAGCTGCAATTATTCGTCTGTAGCCTTTGCCTTCTTTATAAACTACGTGGTTTCCTTTCTTTTTCTCAGCTTTTGCTTCTTCTTCTGTCATATATCTTCCGATTTCCTTTGTAGGATATGAGAATGCTGTATCAAAAGGATCTACACGTACCTGTGTTATAATAGTAGAGACAGGTCTGTATATTCCTCTGTTAAGAAGTTCTGTTCTTATCTCATTCTGAAGATCATATCCGATATAACCCTGGCTCATGGCACTACATATTGACATAGGAGCTACGGTATTGGATGGCTCAAGACGGCTGTATTCTGTCATGGCAGAATGAATCATACCAACCTGTGGTCCGTTGCTGTGAGTGATAACAACTGTGTATTTTGCTTCGATAAGATCTGCAATGGCAGATGCTGCTTTTTTAACATTTTCCTTCTGCTCAGGAAAAGTTTTTCCAAGTGCACTGTGTCCAAGTGCAACTACTATTTTTTTATTCATAATAAATACCTCCATCATTTTATAATGGGCTGTAATTGTAAAAGTAAGCACCATTTAAGATAATTAATATAATTTTATCATGACATGGGTTTAAAATCAATAACGTAGAAAATTGTAATGGGTGTAGTTGAAGCAGGAAATAAATATATGTTTCTAATTCAGGAACGGCTTATTTTTTATTAGAAAAAATATAGATTTTAATTAAGTTTTGAATAGAATGCTTCTTTGATTGAAATAGAAGATGAATGAAATAGAAGACAAAAGAAAATTAACTATAATAAGAAGTAAGTTTATTTTATTAGATGGGATAAGGAAATTTGGGAATAAAAATTAAAATGATAAAAAAGATAAAAAAGGGGTTGCAAATAAAAAAAAGTGTGGTATACTCTAAATAGTTGGTTAAATATCGTACAGAACAAAGGCGTTCTCAAATAACCTTAAGTGGCTATTTGGGTTCGCCTTTTTTGCTAGTATGAATGACATAAGGCTGTACGTATTCCAGAGAAGGAACTCTATGACATTACAGATAAGGCATTAAAGGCAGACATTTGAGGAAAGACACTAAAGTACAGGGTTCCTTATTAGTAAAATATTATATTTATGAGATGTATTAATATGAAAGGATGGTAAGACAATGAAAGAAAATGTTATTGAACAGGTTTTTGGGACAGACGTGTTCAACGATGATGTGATGAAGGCAAAACTTCCAAAGGATGTATACAAATCATGGAAGAAAACTTTAGAAAGTGGTGCAGATCTTGATATAGAAATCGCTAACGTTGTTGCACATGCAATGAAGGAGTGGGCTCTTGAGCATGGTGCTACACACTATACACATTGGTTCCAGCCATTAACAGGTGTTACTGCAGAGAAACATGACTCATTCTTAAGTCCTGCATCAGAAAGCAAGCCTGTACTTGAATTTTCAGGTAAGGAATTAATAAAGGGTGAGCCTGATGCTTCTTCATTCCCTTCAGGTGGCCTTCGTGCTACATTCGAGGCAAGAGGCTATACAGCATGGGATTGTACATCACCTGCATTCCTTCAGGAAGATGCAGCAGGTGTTACACTTTGTATTCCAACAGCTTTCTGTTCATATACAGGTGAAGCTTTGGATAAGAAAACACCACTTCTCAGATCTATGGAAGCAATCAGTAAACAGGCTGTACGTGTTCTTAAACTTTTTGGATATGATGATGTAAAGAAAGTTTCATGTTCTGTAGGACCAGAGCAGGAATACTTCCTTGTTGACAGAGATAAATACTTACAGCGTAAAGATCTTATCTTTACAGGACGTACTCTTTTCGGTGCACCTGCTCCAAAAGGACAGGAATTAGATGACCATTACTTTGGTGCTATTGAAGAGCGCATTGCTTCATTCATGAAAGACTTAAATAAAGAACTTTGGAAGCTTGGTATTCTTTCAAAGACACAGCACAATGAAGTTGCTCCTGCACAGCACGAAATGGCACCTATATTTACAACAGCCAATATTGCTACAGACCATAACCAGTTAGTTATGGAGATTATGAAGAAAGTAGCTAAGAGACATAATCTTGAATGTCTTCTTCATGAGAAGCCATTTGATGGTGTAAATGGTTCAGGTAAGCATAATAACTGGTCTATCGTAACAGATACAGGTATAAACCTTCTTGATCCTGGTAAGAAGCCTCATGAGAATACTTTATTCTTACTTTTCCTTGCAGCAGTTATTAAAGCTGTAGATGATAATGCAGAACTTCTTCGTCTTTCTGCTTCAAATCCTGGTAACGATCACAGACTTGGAGCAAATGAGGCACCTCCAGCTATCATTTCTATCTTCCTTGGCGAGCAGCTTGAAGATATTATTGAGCAGATTATCAAAGGTGATGTTTCATCTTCTATACAGGGAAGCCAGCTTGATACAGGTGTACATGTACTTCCTGTTCTTAAGAAGGATGCTACAGATAGAAACCGTACTTCACCATTTGCATTTACAGG
>JALERT010000002.1 GCA_022764445.1 Lachnospiraceae bacterium
ACTTGCTGTCAAGCTATGCGTCAATAATTAAATTGTGCCAGTAACCTTTTACATAGGTGGATAAATGAAAGTACAGAAAAAGATTCATATTGTAAGAAATGATTTTAGCGGTTTCCATACATTTTTTCATAGTAATTCTGATAATCACCTGAGATAATATTTTCCCACCATTCTCTATTGTCCATATACCATTTAACAGTCTTTTTTATTCCTTCGTCAAATGTTGTCGTAGGAAGCCATCCGAGTTCATTATGGATTTTTGTTGGATCGATGGCGTATCTTCTGTCATGACCTGCTCTGTCTGTGACGAATGTAATAAGGTCTTCTGACTTACCAAGTTCTGCGATTACTGTTTTAACGACTTCAAGATTTGTCTTTTCGTTGTGTCCACCGATGTTATAAATCTCACCCGGTGTACCTTTACGTATTATAAGGTCTATTGCTATACAGTGGTCTTCTACGTAAAGCCAGTCACGTACATTTTCTCCTGTTCCATATACTGGAATCTCTTTGTCATTTTCAGCATTGGCTATGATAAGAGGAATGAGCTTCTCTGGGAAGTGATAAGGTCCATAGTTGTTAGAACATCTTGATATTGTACAAGGCATATTATAGGTACGTGCATAAGCCTGTACAAGTAAGTCTGCTGAAGCTTTTGATGCAGAATATGGACTGCTTGTGTGTAAAGGTGTTGTTTCTGTAAAGAAAAGATCAGGTCTGTCAAGAGGAAGATCACCATATACTTCGTCAGTAGATACCTGATGATATCTCTTTATGCCGTATTTGCGGCTTGCATCAAGCATTACACTTGTACCGATTATATTGGTACGAAGGAATATCTCAGGATCCGTTATCGAACGGTCAACATGGCTTTCAGCAGCGAAGTTTACAACGATATCCGGATTTTCATCTTCAAAAATCTTGTAAATCGTATCACGATCTGTTATATCTGCTTTATAAAATTTAAAATTAGGTTTGTCCATAATTGGAGCAAGTGTCTCCATGTTGCCTGCATAAGTAAGTTTGTCAATACAAATGATATTGTCTTCAGGATACTTTCCAGTCATGTAATGACAGAAGTTTCCACCGATAAAACCTGCTCCACCTGTTACTACTATATTCATGATTATATCTCCTTTAATTTTAATTTATAAAAAATATTATAAACTCTATTATATATTGTAAGCATTTATATGGCTGAACTGTTACATGATATCACATTATATATGTGGATTCAAAGTTAATACAAAATCTTTCCTTCCGCAACCTGTTTAAGATGCTTTCCGTATGTTGACTTGCCATAGAGTTCAGCAGATTCGATAAGCTTTTCTTTATCAATCCATCCGTTTTTGTAAGCAATTTCTTCTATAGCTGAAATTTTTATACCCTGACGGTTTTCTATGACTCTGACAAATTCAGTAGCGTCGGCGAGAGCATCCATTGTTCCTGTGTCGAGCCATGCATATCCTCGTCCGAGCGTTACTACATCAAGGCTTCCTTCTTCAAGATACATACGGTTTAGGTCAGTTATCTCAAGTTCTCCTCTTGCCGAAGGCTTAACCTTTTTGGCAAAGTCAACCACGCGGTTATCATAGAAGTAAAGGCCTGTTACACAGTAGTTTGACTTAGGATGTTCGGGCTTTTCTTCGATAGAAATGGCTTTTCCATTTTCATCAAATTCGACTATACCGAAGCGTTCAGGATCATCTACATAGTAGCCAAAGACTGTTGCACCGTTTTGTTTTGCTGCGGCTGTTCTCAGATGTTTACCAAGTCCACTTCCATAGAATATATTATCGCCAAGAACCATGGCACATGAATCCCCGTCAATAAAGTCTTCTCCGATAAGAAATGCCTGTGCAAGTCCGTCGGGGGATGGCTGGACTTTATACTGAAGATTGATACCAAAGCTGCTTCCGTCACCAAGAAGTTTTTCAAAGTTTGGAAGGTCTGTAGGAGTTGAAATTATAAGTATATCTCTGATTCCTGCCAGCATAAGAGTTGACAGTGGATAGTAGATCATTGGTTTGTCATATACAGGCAGAAGCTGTTTTGATGTGACCATTGTTAGTGGATAGAGTCTTGTGCCGGAACCTCCGGCAAGTATAATTCCTTTCATTATTATTCCTCCGGTTAATTATTTTTCTTCGTGATAACTTTGCTCTGTATTGACAGACCAAATATTATCTTTTGAAGAGATATTATTATTTATATTATTGACTGCTTCAAAAGCTGTTACCATAGAGTGGTCCATATTGTTGTATCTATGCTGTCCGTTCCTTCCGATACAGTAAAGATTTGGAAAACGATTTAACCATGATATAAGTTTATCGATATCATCATATGTATCAAAGTATGCCGGATAAGCCTTCTTTACTCTTTCACGATGTGAAGATGTTATCTTGGCATCTTTTGAGATAACCCCCATTTTGATAAGTTCATCTGTAGCATATGAGATACATTCTTCATCAGACATATTCCAGAAGTCATCACCTTCAAGACAGAAGTATTCAAGTCCTATCCATACTTTATGCTCAGGGTCTTTAACAAGATAAGGGGACCAGTTATTAAAAATCTGGATACGGCCAAGCTTAACACCTGTATCCTGTACATATATCCAGCAGTCAGGGACGATATCACCAAGTGTAGGGATATTTGTCTTGTTGATAAGATTAAGTTTATCGATTTCAAGTCCCACGGTTACGAAATCTCTGTATGGAAGACCTGATGCAATTTTACTTATTTCGTCGGGAACATCATTCATTCCTTCAACCAGGTCTTTAAGAGGCATTGATGAAATGACGATATCAGCCTCTATCTGGTGTTCCCCTGATTTATCAGTATATATGACATAGTCGATTTTACCATTTGAAGTATGAACCTTTGTTACCTTTGAGGATGTTTTTAAGACAGCGCCATTTTTAACGGCTTTTTCTGCCGCAGTTTCCCAGAGCTGTCCAGGGCCGTATTTTGGATAATAAAATTCTTCGATAAGAGATGTTTCAACATTCTTATTTTTCTTACCGGGTATAAGTTTGCAGAAAATATCCTTTAGTACTGCAGTTATAGAAAGACCTTTAACTCGCTGTGCTCCCCAGTCAGCAGATATATCTTTCGGGTGACGTCCCCAGAGTTTTTCCGTATATCCCTCAAAAAACATAGAGTATAAAACTTTTCCGAAGCGGTTTATATAGAAATTTTCAAGAGATGTTTCTTTGAGTTTATGAAGGCAGCTTTTGATATAGCTGAAACCTGCACGTATGGTAGTTATAAATCCCATATTTTTAATAGTGTCCCATTTAAGACTAACAGGATAATCAAAGAATTTGTGCTTATAGTATATACGTGATACACGCTGTCTTATAAGCATTACATTGTTTTCTCTTTCAGGATCAGGACCTTTTTTTGCAAGATGTTTTTTGCGATTAAGCTTTATATCATCAAATGAATCCTTACCCTGAAGTGGCATGATATCAAACCACCAGTCCATAACACGTTTATCCTTCGAGAAGAATCTGTGACCGCCTATATCCATATGGTTGCCATCATGAGAGACAGTACGGGAAATGCCTCCTATACAGTCACTTTCTTCAAGAATTGTTATTTCATATTCTTTGTTACTCTTTTGTAATTCATTGGCTGCTGTGATTCCGGCAGGGCCTGCTCCTATAATAATTACTTTTTTCATTTATAATACCCCATAGATTTATATCGCTAATTATTCATTTGTGTATGTAGCATGCATCAACATACACAAAAATCCTATAGTGTGAACTGTAACATTCTATATTATAATATCATAAAGACATATTAAATTCTATAGAAATGTGATAGTAACTGTGTTAATATAAGTGTGCTTGATTACTGTACAGACGTAAGCATGACATTTGCTGTCAAGTTATGCGCCAATAATTAAATTGTACCAGATTACAGCCCCATGCATCGAAAAGGAAGGATGTCGCTTTTGCGACCCTCTTCACTATACAATATTTACCTGTCTGGAAAGGAGAAACAAATGAAGATATTAGTAACAGGAGGAGCAGGTTTTATAGGAAGTCATACAAATGTTGAACTTCTTAATGCCGGTTATGATGTAGTAGTAATAGACAATCTTGTTAATTCAAGTAAAGAATCTATAAAGAGAGTAGAAAAGCTTACGGGAAAGAAGATTACATTTTATGAAGAAGATCTTCTTAATGAAAAGGCTTTAGATGATATATTTGCTAAGGAAGATATTGGCTCGGTTATTCATTTTGCAGCACTTAAAGCTGTGGGAGAGTCATGTGAGATACCTATAAGATATTTTGATAATAATCTTTCAGGAACAATTAATCTTCTTAAGGTCATGGATAAGCATAATGTTAAATCACTTGTATTTAGTTCTTCGGCAACAGTTTATGGAAAGCCTAAGTCAGTACCTATAAGAGAGGACTTTCCACTTTATGTATCAAATCCTTATGGAAGAACAAAACTTATTACAGAGGATATGCTTCGTGATATATATAAGTCTGATAATGAGTGGAATATAGCACTTCTTAGATATTTTAATCCTATAGGAGCTCATGAAAGTGGAGAAATAGGAGAGAACCCACATGGGATACCTAACAATCTCCTTCCTTATGTCTCAAAGGTGGCAGCAGGACAGCTTGAGTGTGTAAATGTATTTGGAGATGATTATGATACTCCTGATGGTACGGGAGTACGCGATTACATTCACATACAGGATCTTGCAGCTGGTCATATAAAGGCACTCGAAAAGCTTGCTGAAAAGCCGGGACTTGTTACATACAATCTTGGTACAGGTGTAGGATACAGTGTACTTGATATAATTCATAATTTTGAAAAAGCATGTGGTAAAAAGATTCCATACAGGATAGCACCTAGAAGACCGGGAGATATAGATATGTGTTACGCTGATCCGTCTAAGGCAGAGAAAGAGCTTGGATGGAAGGCTGAGCGTGGTATTGATAAAATGTGTGAAGATGCATGGAGATGGCAGAGTAAGAATCCTAACGGATATGAAGAGTAAAAGTAAAATCTGTTGCAAAGTCAGTCAGTATATTGTATAATCTATGCCGTTTGAGTAAATTCAGTTTTTATGCACATAAGTTGTGCAGGAATGGAGAGATCAATGAAGAATTTAATAGTGGCACAGTCTGGTGGACCAACGTCAGCTATCAATGCAACACTTGCAGGTGTTATAGTAGAAGCACAGAAAAGCAAAGAGATTGATAAAATATATGGTGCATGTTATGGAATACAAGGTGTTTTAGAAGAAAAGTTTATTGATCTCAACCGAAAGGCAGATACACAGGATAAGATTGAGATGTTAAAGCGTACTCCGGCAGCTGCACTTGGTTCATGCCGTTTTAAGCTCGAAGATCCTGAGAAGGACGATACGCAGTTTAGACAGATTGTAGATATTTTCCACAAGTATAATATAGGATATTTTATTTATATCGGTGGAAATGATTCAATGGATACGGTTTATAAACTTTCTGTATACTGTGAAAAGAATGGAATTGATGATATTAAGGTTATCGGAGGTCCAAAGACTATAGATAATGATTTATGTGGAATAGATCACTGTCCCGGTTTTGGGTCAGCAGCTAAGTATATAGCTACTGTTTTTGCAGAACTTGAGCAGGAAATAAATGTTTATGAGACAAAAAGTGTCATTATCGTGGAGATGATGGGACGTAATGCAGGATGGCTTACGGCAGCGGCAGCTCTTGCAGAGAAGAAGAATGGTAAGACACCATATCTTATTTATCTTGAAGAAAGAACATTTTCTATGGAAAAATTCATATCGGATGTTAAGGAAGAGCTTGATGCACATGATACAGTTCTAGTCGCAGTAAGTGAGGGTGTTCATGATGAAGAGGGAAGATATATATGTGATACACTTCCGGGAGAAAGTGATACGGATGTATTTGGTCACAGTATGCTTTCAGGTACAGGACGAGTTCTTGAAGAAGAGGTAAAAAATAAGATAGGATGTAAAGTAAGATCGATAGAACTTAATCTTCTTCAAAGATGTGCTTCACACATTATGAGTGAAACTGATATTAATGAGTCATTTAATCTTGGTCAGAATGCAGTCAGAATAGCAGTTTCAGGCGAAAGTGGCAAGATGTCATCGCTTAAGAGAATCCCATCTGATAAATATGAGGTGGAGTATTGTGCAGTTGATATCGCCAATGTAGCTAATTTAGAGAAAAAAGTACCCGTCTCATGGATAAATGAGACAGGTAATGGTGTAACGGAAGAGATGATTGATTATCTTTTACCGCTTATTCAGGGTGAGCTTTCATGCTTTTATGACAATGGAGTACCTGATTATATTGTACTTAAATAAAAAGTTAATCCCCCGTCACTGTTATAGTACGGGGGATTAGTTTTTTATAAATGAGGGATTTATTCTATAATTATCAAAGTCTGTAGACTGCAAGGTTTGTTCCGGCTTTTTTAAGTATTTCTATCTGTTTTAGAAGTGTAATATTATTTTTCCTTGCAAATTCATTGGCAAAGTCGATATTGTGTGTATACATAATAATTGTGCCATGTTCTTTTAGAACTTCACGTGATTTTGCAAAGAATTTTTGATAGAGATCATATATGTCATCTTCAGTAGTGTGACCTGATGAAAATGGCATATTGGTGAATATCTCGTCAAAGAGGTATTCGTGTTTGAAATCGAAGAAATCTTTATTAATATAATGAATTATCTGACCGGCAGAGGATGTATTTTCCTCTGCTTTAATAATTGCAGGCTCATATATGTCTATACCATATGAGGTGTTTGCTTTGACCTTCATCTGTCTTTCGATAAGCATTGTTCCCACACCGCAGAATGGATCAAGTACCTGTGCATTTTCTGTCATATATTCACTTGCAAGCTCTACTAAGAGTGCGGCATTGACAGGTTTAATACTTGCTGCAACTGATTCTTTTCTGTAACTGAACCTATTATCAGGGATAGTATTATATTTTACAAGGACATTTAATCTGCCTTCTTTATTTTCAATAAGTCTAAGCTCTATCTCATAATCAGAAGGTGAATTTATAAGATACCGTCTTGTTATTCTCTCAAGTTCTGCACTCATTTTTTTGACAAAGTTACTCTTTTTATCAGAAGTCAGTGATGATTTTAACTCTACCCTGAAGTAGAAAGGTGAATCCTCGAGATGGTCACATTTAAGAGAATCCATAAGATGAGAATCTGCAATCATTTTTGCTGCCTTTATAGGGTCCGGTTCACACGTTTTTATCCCTGATATAGAAAATAGGAGTTCATTGTATGTGCGTATCGAAAGTAATTCGTTAAGGTCGGCAGTAGTGACACGTATACCGGCAGCGAATAATTCCTTCTTTGGTGCTGATATCTGTTCAAGTGTTACGTCAGCATGAAGGCGGTTGGTCAGTAGTATACAGTCGTGTACATTATTGTAGCCTGTAAAAGTATGCTTTGTTGTACCTTCTTCATCAGTAATGAGTTTGCTAAGTGCACGGAGTTCTTCATTGATATGCTTCCTGTTTTCCTCTGTTACAGGCTTCTTTGCAAGATCACTTAATGATTTGTGAAGATCAGGAAGTAGCTCATTGTAATCATAATGGCTTATGGCCGTAAGATAAGAACTTCTTACAAATAATTTTTCTTCACTTTTATATGCTTCGTAAAGAGGCATGAGAAAATCATCAAGTTCAAGCTCCCCCATAAGAAGGGCTGCATTTTTTCTGGTCTTGGGATCTTCGTTTTTAAGCTCTTTTATAAGTATGCTTCCATCATCAAAGAGAGCATCAACAAGTTCATTTAGCTTATCCTCATTTTTAATCTCCTGACGGAGTGCACTGATTGTCTGGCGCTCATCTATACCTTTTGAAAGATTATTTAATAATGTCTGAATCATATTAGCCTCATTTCTGTTACTGTGTACACCAGAAGGTGAAAAGTAACTTATTATAACGTTTCAGAATTTATTCATTGGCGCATAGCATGACAGCAGGTATCAAGCTTGCATATGAATAGCAGCAACAACAGTTTACACTATTGACAAAGAATAATCAATTAGTTACAATGTACTTATTTTGTGTAGTAATACGTGAATATATGGAGGAAATGATGATGACAGTATACGATGAGCTTGTAGCAAGAGGTCTTATTGCCCAGGTTACAGATGAGAAAGAAATTAAAGAATTAATTAATAACGGAAAAGCAGTTTTTTATATAGGATTTGATCCAACAGCCGATAGTCTTCATGTCGGTCACTTTATGGCACTCTGCCTTATGAAAAGACTTCAGATGGCAGGTAATAAGCCTATAGCACTTATCGGTGGCGGAACAGCTATGATAGGTGATCCGTCAGGAAGAACTGATATGCGTCAGATGATGACTAAAGAAACGATTGATCACAATGTTGAGTGCTTCAAGAAACAGATGAGCAGATTTATTGACTTTTCAGATGGAAAAGCTATGATAGTCAACAATGCTGACTGGCTAATGGATCTTAATTATATGGAAGTTCTTCGTGATATAGGACCTCATTTTTCTGTTAACCGTATGCTTTCTGCTGAATGTTATAAGCAGCGTATGGAAAAAGGTCTTACATTCCTTGAGTTTAACTATATGATAATGCAGAGTTTTGATTTCTATACTCTTTATCAGAAATACGGCTGTAACATGGAGTTTGGTGGAGATGACCAGTGGAGTAACATGCTTGGTGGTACTGAACTTATTCGCCGTAAGCTTGGTAAGGATGCATATGCCATGACAATAAATCTTCTTCTTAATTCAGAGGGAAAGAAGATGGGTAAGACTCAGTCGGGAGCTGTATGGCTTGATCCTAATAAGACATCACCAGTTGATTTCTACCAGTACTGGAGAAATGTATCTGATGCAGATGTTCTTAAGTGTCTTCGTATGCTTACATTCCTTCCTCTTGAGCAGATCGACGAGATGGATAAATGGGAAGGAAGTCAGCTTAATGAGGCTAAGGAAATACTTGCATTTGAGCTCACAAAGCTTGTTCATGGTGAAGAAGAGGCTGTAAAGGCACAGAAGGGTGCAAAGGAACTTTTTGCAAGTGGAAGTGCAGCACAGATGCCGGAAATAAAACTTACAGATGATGATTTTACAGATGGTGAGATTGGTATACTTAATCTTCTTGTAAAAGCCGGTTTAGCTTCATCTAACGGTGAGGCACGCCGTAATGTACAGCAGGGTGGTGTATCTGTTGACGGCGAGAAGGTCGACGATGTTAAGACAATGATATCTAAGGACAGCATAGGAGAAGATGGTATCGTTATAAAGCGTGGTAAGAAGAAATTTATGAAAGTTGTACTGTAGTACATTTATGAAGGTTGTATGGTAATAATAGCATTATATTATTATTGATTTATTATATAGCAAAATAAAAGAATGGCAGGTTCTTTATCATTAGAATCTGCCATTCTCTTTTTCAATAGGATAATTATTTCTGTATAATTAAAAGTCTGTTCGAGATAATTAGTATTTAATCTTCCGAAAGTGTTCTGAATAAAAATCCATATATCTGTTCGTTTTTGTCTTTAAATCTCTGGCATACCTGAATTGCTTCTTCTTCTGAAGGAACATTAATTGCGACTTCCATGATGACGCTGCCTCGTTCAAGGATAGAACATTTTGCAAGATATTCTTTATTCCTAAGACGGGTAAAGTCAGTATGTATCGTTGTATTTTCAATTATAGATACCTTATTTTTTACAAGATAATCCTCTATCTGCTGTTTTGTATCATTAGGAAGCTTATTGCCAAAGAAATCAAGTGTTTCCTGCCCTTTTGGTGCAATAGTATAATAAGACTTTGAGTGTGTCTGTTCTGTATTTATCATATTATCTTCTGTAAGATCAGATAAGGTCTGTTGTATTGAGAAGTAATCTGCATAGCAATTCTCTAACATAAAATCAGATATGATTGCATTAGACATAGGCTGAGATGTTTTGCTTAAAAAGTATAAGATAATCAATTTGTACAGTTTCATTGATTCTGATGTCATGACAATCCTTCTTTCTAAATGGTGTTACGGTACACACCTACGGTGTTAAAGTAACTAAATGGTAACTCATTTAAGAGTAGAATATGTTTCTGATGTGAATTTACATAATTGTATGATACAATAGTTTTCCCTGATACATATTCTCTTTTTTTAGCGTATGGGCGAGATTATTTAAAACATGGCGTTTATTGAGACTCCATAATGGAGCGAGTAATAAATCCTTTGGTCCGTCTCCGGTCAGTCTGTGTATGACAATATCAGGTGATAATTCACCTATACACCTGACTAGAAGATTTATATATTCTTCTTCTGTATATATCTTTATATCCGGAAGGTAATCTGCAAGGTCGGTTCCTTTAAGTATATGAAGAAGCTGGAGTTTTATACCCTGTATGTTCGCATGATTGAGATAGTGTATTGTTTCAATTATATCTTCAGTTGTTTCCCCGGGAAGACCAAGTATGATGTGTGTTACTATATCAATATTAAGGCTTCGGAGTCTTCTAACCGTTTCTTCAAATATAGACAATGGATATCCACGTCTTATAAAGTCCGCCGTTTTTTCATGTATTGTCTGTAGCCCAAGTTCAATCCAAACAGGTTTAATGCTGTTACATTCGCTTATCAGAGTATATATCTCTTCGTCGAAGCAGTCAGGTCTTGTTCCGATTGAAAGTCCCACTATATCAGGATGATTTAATGCTTCCATGTAAAGTGAACGCAGGTAATCAGCAGATGCATAAGTATTTGAATATGACTGAAAATAAGATATATATTTACTGCCTGTTTTTTTACCGTGGGACTTTAGGAGAGTAATAGCATCATTTATCTGTTCTGTAACAGAAGTCTTTTTATGTACTGCAAAATCTCCTGATCCTCCGCTACTGCAGAAAATACATCCTCTTGTATCAAGAGTTCCATCGCGGTTTGGACATGTCATACCGCCGTCAAGTGCTATCTTATATACCTTTTCACCGAACTTTTCCTTTAGATAATAATCAAGTGAATAATAAGGTTTGTCTCCCCACCGCATTATATATGTGATTTTACAGCTTCTGCTACTACATCTGCTACTCTTGGATCAAATGCTTCCGGCATGATATTTTCATCGCTTAAGTCTTTATCATCTACAAGACCGGCTATAGCATATGCAGCGGCAAGCTTCATTTCTTCTGTTATCTGTGAGGCGCGTCCTTCTAAAGCACCTTTGAAGATACCAGGGAATGCGACTACATTATTGACCTGATTAGGAAAATCAGAACGTCCTGTACCGACTACGCGAGCACCGGCTTTCTTAGCAACGTCAGGCATAATCTCGGGAACTGGGTTAGCCATGGCAAAGATTATGGCATCATGGTTCATGCTTGCCACCATTTCAGGAGTTACGATTCCCGGAGCAGATACGCCGACAAATATATCAGCACCTTTTAATGCATCTGCAAGTGTACCTTCTTTTCCTTCAAGGTTAGTTACTTCTACCATCTTTTCCTGCATCCAGTTAAGATTAGGTGAGTTCTTACCTAGGATTCCGTTTATATCACACATAACAACATCCTTAAATCCATAGCGAAGAAGAAGTTTTGTGATGGCAACGCCTGCTGAGCCGGCACCATTAATTACTACATGACATTCTTCTTTTGTCTTTCCAACGACTTTAAGTGCATTGATGATTCCTGCAAGTACGACGATGGCTGTACCATGCTGGTCATCATGAAATACAGGGATATCTAGAGCTTCTTTAAGTCTTTCTTCTATTTCAAAGCATCTTGGAGCAGATATATCTTCAAGGTTGATTCCGCCAAATGCAGGTGCGATATTGATTACAGTTTTTATAATTTCTTCTGTATCCTGTGTATCTAAGCAAATAGGAAATGCATTAACATCACCAAATTCTTTAAAG
Source organism: Lachnospiraceae bacterium (assembly GCA_022764445.1). Taxonomy (GTDB): domain Bacteria; phylum Bacillota; class Clostridia; order Lachnospirales; family Lachnospiraceae; genus Butyribacter. Next base: position 11,935 of record JALERT010000002.1, read on the forward strand.
AGAACAGCTTTTCCTTCCATAACAGGCATTGCAGCTTCAGGACCGATATTGCCAAGACCGAGAACAGCACTTCCGTCTGATACTACAGCCACAGTGTTGGATTTGATTGTGTAGTTATAAGCCTCTTC
>JALERT010000026.1 GCA_022764445.1 Lachnospiraceae bacterium
CAATGGAAAAATCAGTGTTTTATTCCGGCCGATAGAATCCATCAGTGGAAAAATGGAACAGGTTGCTCAGGGTGATTTGTCCGTGGTATTTGATGAGGAGAAGAATTCGACAGAAATTGAGAGACTGACAGATTCCATAAATGAAACGTTAGCGAGTCTCAAGTTTTATATTGGCAGTATTTCAGATACGGTTACGGCAATCTCGGATAAGAATCTGACAGTTACGATAGATGGAGACTTTAAAGGAAGCTATGTTCAGATTAAAGATGCACTGGAGAGCATTGTGAGCAATCTGAACCAGTCTTTCAAACAGATTAGTAATGAAGCGGAAAGTGTACTGGAATTTGCGGATCAGCTGGGAAGGACAACGGAAAATGTGGCAACGAGTGCTTCCATGCAGAATGAATCTGTCGCCAATGTATCGGAAGATATGGCACATCTGACGGAACAGACAAAGCAGATAACGGAGCGTGCAATACTGATTCGTGACACGGCAGAGGTTACAAAAGAACATCTCGAGACGGGTAATCGTGAGATGGATGAGCTTGTAAGCGCAATGGAAAGCATTGACCGGTGTTATGAAGAAATTGCAGGTTTTGTCGGAGTAATTAAAGACATTGCTGCCCAGACAAATCTGCTTTCGCTGAATGCGTCCATTGAAGCTGCCCGTGCGGGAGAAGCAGGAAAAGGATTTGCCGTAGTTGCAGATGAGATAAGAGTTCTTGCAGAAAATAGCAGGGAAACGGCAAATAATATTCAGCAAATAAGTGCATTGGTTACAACAGCAGTTAATAAGCTTGCATCGGAAGCATCGAAAATGTTAAAGTTTGTAAATGATGAAGTACTTAGGGATTATGATACTTTTGTAAATATCATTGTACAGTATGAAAAGGATGCAGAGGATATAAATGGAATCTTAAATAAGTTTGCAGTTCAGGTCGGGGATATTTCAGATACAATGGATATGATGAATCAGGGCATTGGAAACAGTAATGTCATTGTTGATGAAAGCGCAAAAGCTATTTCAAGAGTTGCCGATGACTCAGGTCGTCTGGTTGCAGCAATCACGAGTATTCAAAATGAAGCAGACAGTAACCGAAATATTTCTAAAAATCTTGAAAATGAAGTGAAAAGATTTAAAAAAATTTAAAGATATAAAACAAAAGATGAAAGGGGAATATTTATGAAGAAACATTTTCGTATAACTAATGTAAAAAGTATTATTATGGTCATGATGCTTACAATCTCGGTTGTAGTTACAGCAGCTAATGCTCTCACATCATATCTTGAGTATGGTAAAAGTTACAATGAGACACTTGAACATTATTTGAAGGGGCTGACAACAAGCAGTAGAGATATCGTAGAGACATTATATGAAAAGTATAGTGATAACATTCCTGATAATGAATGGAAAAAGTATTTTAGTGATATAAAGGTTGAGGAACTGCCATCAAGTTCTGTATATGTCGTTGATGTTAAAACAACCAATATGTTATACCACAAAACGGCAGAAAAAATAGGTCAGCCTGTTTCTAATGAAGTTATTCTTGGTCTTTGTAATGATATTAATGCCGGAAAGAATTTTGAAAAAGATGCATATGTAGAATATAAATTTGATGGAGAAAAAAAGATTGCTGCATATTCGGTTGCTGTCAGTGACAAGTATGTAATAGTAATTTCTGCAGATAAAAAAGATATTACATCATGTGTCAATATAATTATAGTTAAATCAGTTGCGTTTTCATTAATCAGTATGTTTATCATTCTGGGAGCTGCTGTATTTATCAGTACTAAGGTTATGAAGCAGTTAGATGAGGTAACTGAAGTTGTGCAGCAGCTTGGCAGGTTAGAATTAAATGGAAATGATGAAAAGGTAGAAGAACTTTGTAACAGGAAGAGTGAAATCGGAGATATTGCAAAGGCTGTAAGGGATTTGCGCGATACACTTCGCAGTACGGTTGCAAACTTAAAGGATAATTCAACGAAGCTTGCATCATACTCAAAGGAACTTTCAAATCATTCTGCCAATGTAAGTGAGTCAATGGGTAATATTGACGGAGCATGTACTGATATAGCAGAAGGAGCTACAAGTCAGGCGGATTCTACAGAAGAGGCGATAGTTGCCACTTCTAAGATGGGAACACTTATTGATTCCTCAATAGCTGCCGTAGATGAATTAAAAGTTGTATCTAATGAGATGAAAGAGGCAACAGATATAGCAAGTGATAAGCTTTCTGAAGTTGGAGAATCCAATAAGAAGGTTATAGACGTTACTCAGAAAATTAAGGTTAGTATCTCTGAAACATCAGAGTCGGCAGAGAGTATACATCAGGCTGCAAACGTAATAACGGATATCGCAAGCCAGACAACACTTTTAGCATTAAATGCTTCTATCGAGGCTGCAAGAGCAGGAGAGGCAGGACGTGGATTTTCCGTTGTTGCATCTGAGATATCACAGCTTGCAGAACAGTCAAATCAGGCTGCTGTTGAAATTCAGGAAATTATCAATAATCTCATTGACAATTCAAATCAATCAGTTGAAGATATCCAGGATGCAAAGAGTATTATTGAAGAACAGACAGAACATCTTAAGGATGTTATAGACAGGTTTGAGGTAGCAAAAGATGGTATCGAACGTTCTCTGAAAGAGATTGAAAACGTAAAGGATTCAACATTTGAACTTGATTCATCAAAGAACCGCATGATAGACATTATTCAGGGATTATCAGCTATCAGCCAGCAAAATGCAGCTTCAACAGAAGAAACATCAGCCGCTGTGACACAGACCAAGACTGTAATAGAAGGTGTTTCAGAAAGAGCAGCAGAAGTAAGTAATGTTGCTTCTATATTGGAAGAAGATGCTAATAAATGGAAATTATAAAATCTTTTTCTTGACAAAATGATTTTATTAGCATATCTTAAATGTAGAACAAAGACGTTCTATGTCCGATTATGTCGAACATAGAACGTCTTTTTTTGATTTTAAAAATTAGGGGTTAGGGTGCTATCCGACGATTTGGCAGGATTGACGTAAGCAGTCGTGCCGTTACATTAAAATAAGGAGGAATGCGTATGTATGATTTGGATTTACTGGAACACACTGATACAGTAAATGAGCTTTTGGCACGATACGGAGTAAAGTTTGGTATATATAAAAATAATACATTTAAAGAACAGTTATTTCCGTTTGATACAGTTCCAAGAATCATTGAAGCGGATGAATTTGATTTTTTGGAAAAGGGTTTAAAGCAGAGAGTTGTTGCACTCAATCTTTTCTTAAAGGATATATATAGTGAAAAGAAGATAGTAAAGGATAAGGTTATACCTGAAGATTTTATTTTTGCATCAAGTGGTTATCTTGCACAGTGCGAGGGAGTAACACCACCAAAGGATATATATTCTCATATATCGGGAATTGATCTTGTACAGGGAAAAGACAAGAGCTGGTACATATTGGAGGATAATCTGAGGGTTCCTTCGGGTGCATCTTATCCGATGATTGCCAGAGAGATTTGCAGAAGGAGCAGTCCTGATACATTTAGTGATCTTCATATCGAAGATAACAGAAATTATGCAAAGTTACTAAGACGTACTATGGATAATGTATGTGTGGACGGTGGTCATACTGTAATTCTTACTCCGGGAAGATATAATGCAGCATACTTTGAACATTCTTATCTTGCTGAAAAGACAGGTGCGCATCTTGTAAATGGATCTGAACTTATAGTACAGGATGATAAATTATATTACCGTAATTATGATGGAAGTCTTGAACGTGTAGGAGCAGTTTACAGAAGAATATCAGACGAATATCTTGATCCTCTGAACTTTAATCCTGAGTCAGTGATTGGTATTCCTCATATTTATGATGTATTCCGTAAAGGAAATGTCGCACTTTTAAATGCACCGGGCAATGGCATTGCTGATGATAAGGGTATTTATTATTTTGTACCTAAGATGATTCGTTATTATCTGGGTGAAGAGCCTATTTTAAACAACGCACCGACATATCTGCCATTCTATGAAGAAGATATGAAGTATGTACTTGAACACTTTGATGATCTTGTTTTGAAAGATGTTGCAGAGGCAGGCGGATATGGTGTTGTATTTGGTAATTCGATGACGAAGCAGGAAAAGAAAGATTTTATTGAACTGTTAAAGAGTGAACCAAGAAGGTTTATCGCTCAGGAGGTTATTGATTTCCTTGATATTGAAATTCTTGATGGAAATGAAATTGTACCTAGAAAGGCAGATCTCAGGGCATTTGTACTTATGGCTGACGAACCTTTAGTATGGAAATCAGGACTTACGAGATTTTCACGTAATCCGGATTCATTTATTGTTAACAGCTCACAGGGAGGAGGATTTAAAGACACATGGGTATTATCTCACTAGAACAAAAAGACCGATTACTTTGGTTAGGACGCTATTCGGAGCGTGTATACACAACTATACGTTTATTCTTTATGGCGTATGACAGTTTTATAGATGATTTAAATATTACGTATGAAGAATTATGTAGACAGCTGGATATACCAGATGTTTATGGTTCTAAAAAAGAATTTTGTAAAAAGTATGCATTTGATGAGGAAGATGTTAATTCGATATTTAGCAACTTAAATCGTGCATATGATAATGCAATCGTTTTAAGAGAGGAACTTGGTACAGAAACACTTTCTTACATCCAGCTTGCTATATATGATATGAATAAAGCTAAAATCAGCAAGGCGCCTCTTATTGAATTACAGAAGGTAAAGGATAATATATTGGCATTCTGGGGAATTGCAGATGATGTAATTGCATCAGATAAAGTAAGAAATATTATTAAAACAGGCAAGCGTATAGAAAGAGTTGATATTTATGCACGATTAAAAAGACCACGTGAAGATTTGAAACGTGAGGTAGACAGATTAGTACCACGTATCGCTAAAAGTGGTCTGGATTATGATAAAGACAAAGTAGAAAATATAAAAAGGCTTGTAGAAGAGACGGAAATTGATTATTATAAGATAGTGAAAGAAGTAGAATCAATCTTATAAAGGAGATGTTTTCGTTTTGAAAATGCTACATTTCGACTATCAGATGGAAGTATCATACAGTATTCCTGTAGACAAATGCTACTACACGATAAAGTGTATCCCTATGAATTGTGGTACACAGAGGTTGGAAAGTTACGAAGTAAGTTTTGAGCCTGAGACAAAATATAGTATTGGTCAGGATGGTTTTTCAAATTCATACTTTTATGGAAGAGAAGATGTGCATCATAAAACATTTACATTTGGTATTAAAGGCGTTGTAACAACCGGATTAAAAGCAGAAAAAGCAGAAGATGATATGGAGTATGCCGTATATCGTTATCCTTATGGTTTAAATGAGTCAGGAGAGAGGATACGTGCATATCATGATACATTTGAATTTACTAATGATATGAGTACATATCAGAAAGCAGAAATGATGATGCGTCGTTTGTATCAGGACTTTGTATATCAAAAACATGTAACTGACTGCAATACAAGTGCAGAGGATGCGTTTATACTTGGTAAAGGTGTCTGTCAGGATTATGCACACATATTGATTGCACTATGTCACCTTGAAAAAATTCCGACAAGATATGTTGCCGGAATGATGATAGGTGAGGGTGCCAGCCATGCATGGGTTGAAATTTGTCAGGATGGTATCTGGTGTGGTCTTGATCCAACCAATAATAAGCTCGTCGATGATGATTATATTAAGTTAAGTCATGGAAGAGATGCTTCAGATTGCCTGATTAACAGAGGCGTTATTGTTGGTGGAGGAGAACAGACACAGGATATAAAAGTTCATGTTTGGGAGGAATGATTTAATTTCCATTGTAAGCATAGTCGAAATTAATCAGATATGGGAGGAATTATATGATTAAGACTGTTGCTTCGGTGGATTTACCTGTAGATGAGGTATTAGAGATAAAAAAGAATCGTATCATACCGGTCAATGGATTAACCGGAAAAGAAAAAAGAATAAGTGTTGTAACAGGAATTCATGGAGACGAACTAGAGGGACAGTACGTCTGCTATGAACTGTTGCGCCGTATAAAAAATGAGCCGGAAAAACTTACAGGTATAGTGGACGTATACCCTGCGATGAATCCGCTGGGTATCGACTCTATTACACGTGGTATTCCGGCTTTTGATCTTGATATGAACCGTTTATTCCCCGGTAATAGTGAAGGTGATATGACGGAATATCTGGCTTCTAAGATAATATCGGATGTGCTTGGCTCAGATGTTTGTATAGATATACATGCAAGTAATATTTATCTGACCGAGATACCACAGATAAGAATCAATGAATTGCATCAGGAAAAGCTTGTTCCTTTGGCAGAGCAGCTCAATCTTGATTTTATATGGGTACATGGTGCAAGTACCGTATTGGAGGAAACATTTGCATATAGCTTAAACAGTCGTGATGTCCCTACTCTTGTGGTAGAGATGGGAGTAGGAATGAGAACTACGAAGGAATACTGTATTCAGATGGTAGATGGTATAATGAATCTCATGAAGCAGATGGGAATTTGGTCCGGTGAAGTTAAAGCTCCAAGAAAATCAATTATTTCAGTAGATCCAGATGACGTTGTTTATCTGAATGCGGGAAGCTCCGGTGTATTTATACAGGAAGCTAAGCATTGGACTGTGCTTAAAAAGGGTGAAATAATAGGAAAGATAGTTAATCCTCTTGCGGGCGAAGTCGTAGAAGAAGTAGTCGCACCTATAGACGGCGTATTATTTACCATACGTGAATATCCTGTTGTCGATGAGGGCTCTCTAATGGGAAGAATGTTGAAACTGGATGTCTGTAAAGAGGCATTTGATGTATAAAGATTGGAGGCAGATTATGAATAAAAAGGTTATATTTGAGATTCCTTCTATTTATAGGGATAACTTCAGAGTGACAGGTTATGAATTTGGTGAAGGAGAAAAATCTGTCTGCATAGTAGGCAGTATGAGAGGTAATGAGGTCCAGCAGATGTATGCCTGCTCGAAGGTAATTAAAAGACTTAAAAGAATGGAGTCGGAAGGCAGGATAAAGAAAGGTCATAAAATCTTAGTTATTCCCAATATAAATCCGTATTCTATGAATATAAAGAAAAGATTCTGGTCCACAGACAATACCGATATTAACAGAATGTTCCCCGGATACAATCTTGGAGAAACAACACAGAGAATTGCAGATGGAGTATTTGAGGTTATTAAGGATTATAAATTTGGAATTCAGTTTGCATCATTTTATATGCCCGGCAAATTCACTCCTCATATAAGGATGATGAAGGCGGGATATGAAAGTGTAGATTTAGCAAAGCAGTTTGGTCTGCCATATGTTGTCCTGCGAAATGTAAGACCATACGATACCACAACATTAAACTATAACTGGCAGTGCTGGGAAACACACGGCTTTAGTCTGTATACCACTACAACAAATGAGATAGATAAAGAAAGTGCAGGTCAGGCAGTTCGTGCCATTATGACATTCTTGGCAAAGCAGGGCATTGTGGAGTATACAGGTCATGATGGATATAAGTCACTTGTAATTGACGATAAAGATCTTATATCTGTAAGGACAAAAAAATCAGGATTATTTAATGCTAAAGTTAAGGTTGGCTGTGAAGTTGTAAAAGGTCAGGTCCTTGCTGAGATTATCCACCCTTATGAGGGAGAAGTAATTGCAGAATTAAAATCACCTGTAGACGGAATCGTATTCTTTGAACATGATGAGCCTTTGACTTACGCTAATACGGCAGTATTTAAATTGCTGGAACGTGAAGTGTAATATAATTGTTATTATGATTACACTTCACACCTAACATTTCCTTCATTTATAAAACATGCCAACAGATGTCATAATGTAAAAGTTACATTAAAGAATAATCAGAAAAAAACACTTAAATTTAAGTTAAAGGTAAAGTAACTGTTATATAAGTTAAGACACAAAAACAGCAGTCGTTAGAAATCATATGAATCTGGCGGCTGTGGGCTTTGAATTTGTCAGGCATGGTGGAAATCATGACATCTATAAAAGAGGTGATGATGAAGAAAAGATTCCGAGACATAGAGAAGTTAATGAGACGTTGGCAAAAGCAATATTGAGAAAATGGGGATTATTATAATCACCAGCTCAATATATTTATTATATATACACATAGTGGAGGGTGATGATATGAAAGTAGCATATCCAGTTATTTTTACAGATGTTGATACAAATATCTTGATAGAAGTGCCGGATTTGGGAATACTTACAGAAGCAAATGAGGAAGGACAAGAGAAAGGTTCTATGGCGGATGCAATTATGATGGCAAGAGATGCTATTGGATTAAGTTGTATTGCGGCACAGGACGAAGGTAAGGATGTGATTGAACCTTCAAATGTTATCGATGTGGATATCTCTAAAGGGACATTTAGCAGCGATGGTATTGGAGTTGTATCACTTGTGGATGTAGATTTGGTAACATATCGTCGTATGGTTGATAATAAAACAGTACGGCGCAACGTTACGCTTCCTAACTGGTTAAATCAGGAAGCTGAAAAATCAAACATTAATGTATCTAAAGTATTACAGGAAGCTCTTATGGCAAAACTTGGAGTATCAAGATAAAAATTAAATAAATTTAAAATATATAAAAACAAGAGTTGGGACGTATACTTCAGGATTTAGAATTGCCGGTAAGGAAACGGGTAACTAAGCGGAGATAGAATAATGGATAAAAATAAAAAGGGCTGTAATCCGGCACAATTTAATTATAGGCGCATAGCTTGATAGCAATTGTCAAGCTATGCGCCTATACAGTAGCCCTGTAAGAACAATTAAAAATCAGAAAATTACAGAGTGTTATTATCAAAAAGATAGTTTACATTATGTAATTATTTGAGCAGATTATAATTATACATACACATATCGTCAAATTTATTTTTTATTGCTTCCTGATTTCCAACTGGAATACTATAATCAGGAGAATACCAATTCTGGTTTTCAAAGTAACGCTGTATAGTGCTATTACCAAATCTGTAACCATATGATGCAAATAATGTATTCATATAGTATCTTTTTTCCTCAAAAGAGAATCTGGATACTTCGGCTGGATCAAGATAATTAAGGAAAACTTTATTGTATGTTGTATCATCTTTTATGCCGTTTTGATACCAGCTGTCATTTTTGCCTGAATTTGATGATGAAGAAGAGCTTGATGTCTGCTGTGTAGTTTTTTTGCTTGCAGCTTTTTTAAGAGCATCAAGACATGCTTTATAATATGTATTGGCATTTACATAATCTTCTTTATCAAGGGCGTTTTTAGCAAGTTCTTTATTCTTTTTGTATTCTGTACCATTCTTTGTTTTTTTACATTTTGATTTTTTTTCATATTTCTGGATGCTAGTAACAAGGCTGTCAATCTTAGACTCTGAATCATCTTTTAATGTTTCTTCAAGTCCTGTCAATTTCTCATAATTATACTGACAATTCTCAAGATTATTTGAAGAAATTGCATCAGCTAAAGAATCTTTGTATGATTTTAATTCACCTTTTTGTGAGGAAGAAATGATATATTTACCAAATGTATCATC
>JALERT010000059.1 GCA_022764445.1 Lachnospiraceae bacterium
TCTAGTATTCCTGATATTCTTTTAAGCTTAATGTATTTTTGGAATTTTCTGCATTATTCTCACTGCTTTGAGTCTGTTCGCTTGAAACGGTGTTATCCTGTTTTGTTGAGCCGGGAGTGGGTAATAATCCGAATTTAGCAAGTATTACAACTATTACTGCAAAAATGATTACTAATACGCCTATAATTGCAACTAAGATAGCATTGTTATTTTTCTTAGGTGGGATATTTGCATTATAAGGCTCATGGTTAACCTGATTTTGCATACGAGGCTGTTCATTATTTACCTGGCTTGGTACGGAAGCCTGTTTAGAAGGAACACGATTAACCTGACTTTGTACAGGAGAAGGACTAGAAGGAGTCTGAATATCATTTTTTATATCAGGCTGAACCTCTTTCTGAGCTGTAGGTTGAACAGCAGCTCCACCTTTCAGTGGAGTACCACACTTCTTACAGAATGTGTCAAGTGTGGTACACTGACATCCACAGTTAGTACAGAAGATGACCTCGCAGTCAGCTAGTGGAGCACCGCATTCATCACAGAACTTTGAATTGTCATCAAATTTTTTGTTACATTTTGTGCAAAATTTCATAGATTCTCTCCTTTCGTATAGGTGATGTAATGTTACTGTTCTCCATAGATGTATACAGTAACGATGTAATTGTCAAAAAACTTTATTATTTACATCATCATTTGTAATATAGATCAATACCATTTGCAATCCCCTTTGCCATAATTGTCTGGAAAGATGGATCCTGCATTTTTTCGTCTTCCGAAGGGTTACTTAAAAATCCCATTTCAATAAGAGTTACAGGTATTTTACTCCAGTTTGTTCCTGTCAAATCATCTCTTGGTGAAAGACCTCTGTTGTTTATGCCTGTTTTTTTACAGTATTCGTTAAGAATACACTGTGACAGCTTTTCGGATTTTTTGCTTAAGTATCCGACATACGGATTTGATGTAGTGGGATATAATGCACTTGCACCTTTTGCACCGGAATTGTCAGAACCGTCTGCATGGAGTCGTATGTAGATATCTGCTCCACTATTGTTTGCTGCTTTGGCACGTTCAATATTTGATATATTTACATTGTTGGATGTACGTATCATGTAGACATCATATCCTCTTGAAATTAATTCTTTTTTTAGCTTTTTAGCAACATTTAAGTTTAGCTGATATTCTGGAACTGAAGAACTTATTCCTGTAGCACCTCCCGCTACTTTTGCTTTATAGTTGCCTGAACCAGGTCCGTCAGGTTCAGTACTGCTATCACCCTGCGCCTGATGTCCGGCATCAATAGCAATTTTAATACTATTCTTTGGTTTAGGCGTTTTCTTCGGTTTAGGAGTTGCTGTGTCTTTAGGAGGTTCAGTTTCTTCTATAACAGGTTGGTCTGTTTCCTCTGTTACAGGTGAAGCAGTAGCAGCAGCCTCTTTTTCATTGTCATTTGGATTTTGAGATAAGATGCTCTCATTATCGGATGCGTTTATATTTTGATTCTCTTTATTTTTCGTATAGGAATTAAATATTAACAATCCACCGCCAATAATTAAGATACATAGTAGCAGTATAATCAGCTTTAACAGCCTTGTAATTGGAGGAGTATCCCTCTTTTTTCTAAAATCTAACATTTTCACCTCCTGAGAAAGACTTCACATTATCAGAATGGGCAAAATTTTACCCCCAAAATCTTTCTATATACAGTTAATAATAACTTAATAAGTTTAGCATAAAAGGCTGGTAATGACAAGGTATGTAAGGTTTAGTTGCATGTTGTTACAGTAAAACATAAGGTGCAAGAAGCGACTGACAGGTTTTGTGAATGAAAGAAATGTTAGATGTGAACTTTAACTGTATGTTATAAAGACATAGTTTGCTGGCAATAATTTTTTATAAATGTACTAGGCGGGGGGAGTCCTGAATAGTTACAATAAAATAATATGGTAGAAAGAGGAAGAGATTATGGCGAAGCAGAAACCTAAACATATCGGTATTATTCCGGATGGCAATCGAAGGTGGGCAGTCTTAAACGGAATGAGAAAACAGGATGGGTATGAGTATGGACTTACCCCCGGTCTTAAGCTTTTAAATATGGCGAAAAAGTGTGGGATAGAAGAAATAACATATTATGGGTTTACCGTAGATAATTGCAAGCGTCCAAAGGATCAGGTGGCAGCTTTTAGAAAAGCATGTGTGGATGCTGTAAAGCTTCTTACAAATGAGGGCGCTGATCTTTTGGTGATTGGTAATTGGGAGTCGGAATGTTTTCCCAAGGAGTTATTACCTTTTATAAAAAGGACACCTGTAAATGGTGGTGGTATAAAGGTAAACTTTCTTGTTAATTATGGCTGGCAATGGGACCTTGGTCATATAAAGGAAGATGGACAGCCATATTCTAAGGACATATCGAATATAGATTTAGTAATTCGCTGGGGTGGAATGAGACGTCTTTCCGGACTTCTTCCAATACAGTCAGTGTATGCCGATTTTTATGTGGAAGACCATTTGTGGCCTGATTATACGGATAAAGACTTTATTGACGCATTAGAGTGGTATAAAAGACAGGATGTAACAAAGGGTGGGTGATTGTAAAAACATATGCAAAATATCCAAAAAAGTATGTAATAAACTAAGAAAAGTGTTATAATAGTAGACAAAATATGATGAAGTTTGGAGGAGAAGAGTATGAAAAATAAACAAAAGAAAACATCTATTAAAACACAGCTTTTAGTAAGTACAACCTTTTTGATAGCAGTATTTTGCATTGTTTTTGCCATTCTTACAGAGGTATCGGTTGGAAAACTGCTGAAAAATTATGTTTCCACAGAATTAGAAAACAGGGCAGCAGATGCCTCAAAGCTTGTGGAACAGCAGATACAGTCATATATATCCCAGGTCGAAGATATTGCCAACAGAGAAGATATAAAGTCAATGGACTGGGATGTACAGCAGAAGGTACTTATTAATGAAGCGGAAAGAATAGGATTTGAAAGGTTTCAGGTTGGTTATGTGGATGAAACTTCTGATCATGCAGTAGGAGATGTTATTTCAACTACAGGAGATAAGGCTAATGCAGCAGACCGTGATTTCTTTAAACAGGCAGCAGCGGGAAAATCAAATATATCTGATGTTTTATTTGCACGAATCGATAAGAAAATGGTTATATGCGTAAGTTCACCGATTTATAATGACAGTAAGGAAGTTGTAGGAATATTAACAGGTGTTACCGATGCATCTTTTATTAATAACCTTGTAAATGATATTAATGTTGAAAATAATGGTGTATGCTTTGTCATCAATAAAGATGGGACAAAGATGGCGGCAAAGAATTATGAGGATGTTCAAAATGCACAGAATGATATTGTCTGCAGTAAAGGAAGAGAAGCGTCAGAAGGGGTAGAAGCAATAAAGGCAGATTCATGTTATGATGAACTTGCCAAAGTAGAGAAGAAGATGATTGCTGGGAAAAATGGAGTTGGCTCTTTTTCTTTTGATGGCAAAAAATACTTAATTGGTTATGCCTCAATTATCGGAGGTCAGTGGTCCTTTGGTATGACGGGAGAGCAGGATGCCGCACTTGCAGGTAATAATAAGCTTATTATGCAGCTTATAGTTTTGAGTATTATTTTCCTTATAATAGGTGGAGGCCTTATTTATGTACTTGGAAGCAGGATTTGTAATCCTATTGTAAAATTAACTAAAAACATCGCAATGCTTGCAGATGGAAGTCTCAATATGAACTTTGACGACAAGAGTCTTAACAGTAAAAATGAGATTGGCGATATGACGCGTGGCCTTAAAAAAGTGCAGGAAAATCTTTGTCAGATTGTAGAAGAACTTAAGAATTCTATAAACAGCATTCAGAAGTATAGTGAAAAGTTCAGTAATGTGTTTAATAATATTGATCAGAATGTTGCTTCTGTAAATAACGCTGTACAGGGAATTGCATCAAGCAGTAATTCACAGGCAGAGGAGACAAATGTTGCCGAAGAAAAAGTAAATAATATTGAGAATGAAATTGAAGCAGATGCAGCTAACGCTAAGTCGCTTAGGATGACAGTTGAAAATATGAATAAATACACAGAGGATGCTCTGGCAAGTTTATCAAGTCTGACAGAAATATGTGTAAAGACGGCTGCCGAAGTAGAAGATGTGGTAGAGCAGACAGAACTTACAAATGCATCTGCAATGAAGATACAGGATGCAGTAGAAGCAATTTCAAATATCGCAGAGCAGACAAGTCTTTTAAGTCTGAATGCTTCAATTGAAGCTGCAAGAGCAGGAGAAGCAGGAAAAGGATTTGCGGTAGTGGCAGAAGAAATCAGAAATCTTTCTGAAGGATCAGGAGAGGCAGCAGCTCAGATATCTTTAGTTGTGCAGGAACTTGTGACAAATTCCAATGTAAATGTTGATAAGATGAGAGAGGTTGAAAATCAGTTTGAAAATCAGCAGACACAGTTAAATGGAACAGAGAGGTCATTCCAGGGTCTGCAGGATGAAGTTGAAAAAGTATCAGAGATTTCTGAAAGCATACATAATCAGACAAATCAGCTTGATTCTCTTAAGAAAGGCGTTGCAGAGGCAATTATTAAGCTGTCACAGCATGCAGAGAAAAATGTAGTTTCTACTTCTGAGGTCAGTGAGAATATGAATGAGTTATTGAATATGATAGACGGATGTACAGCAGAAACAAAGGAAATGCTTGATATGAGTAATAAGCTTGAGAATCAGGTTGCTAAGTTTAAACTTTAAAAGGAAAATCCCTTTGCTAAAGAATTAGTGAAGGGATTTTAATATAAAACTTTTTCGTGAGACGTCTAATCGCCTCAGCACACCACTAACATTAATTCGGCAAAAATTTTTATTTTAAGTCATTTGCTCATTTTATATGTTATAAAAATGTTGATTGGTATTTAAAGTTAAAGTATACTATATATCAAGTATCTACCAAGGGTATGTTTGTATTTATCTGAAAAGAAAAGCATTGTATTGCGATAAAAACAGCGGAAAATGAAAATTGGAAAGGGATAAAAAACATGGGATTCTTTGAAAGGATATTTGGATATAAAAAATTACAATTTAATAAAGCCAAGAAGAATCCTGTGGAACCTGGGGAGGCTGTTGCTAAGAATGAAAATGTCATAAGAATATTTGAATTAAAGTCTTTTATAGAATCTTTAATGAATTCTGACAGGTATATTGCAAAAAGTGATTATATCAATAAATTAAAAGAGTATGAGTCTGTAATTGATTTTTTTAACGTTTTAAAGAGTAGTGAAATGATGGATGATTTTTGCAGACTTAATAGGATTTCTTTGTCACATATTAGGTATATATTGAATTCGTTTGATGATATGGAGAATTTGATAGATCAGCATAATGAAGAATTTATTGCCAAAGCTATGGTTCAGGAAAAGGATTATTTGGATAATATTCTAAAAGAGGTTGATCCTAACATTTTGTTGGATGATGATCAGAGAAGGGTAGTTTTATCAGATGAGGATTATAGTTTGGTTATTGCGGGAGCAGGTGCCGGAAAAACAACAACTGTAGCAGCTAAAGTAAAGTACCTTGTGGACAGGCAGGGAGTGAAGCCTTCGCAGATTCTTGTGGTTTCTTATACTAATAAAGCGGTTAATGAATTAAAGGATAAAATACAGGGTGCTTTAGGTATTGAATGTCCTATTGCAACATTTCATTCAACAGGTAATGCGGTAATTCATGCAAATACTCCAGATGAAAAGTTAAATATCGTAGATCATTCACGGCTGTATTTTGTGATCAGAGATTATTTTCGTGGGTCAATTATGCAGAATGAGAGTGTAGTGAATAAGCTGATTATGTTTTTTGCATCTTATTTTGATGCACCTTATGAAGGTGATGATTTAAACGGTTTTTTTAATAATATTGCAAAAGCAAATTATTCAACGATGCGAAGTGATCTGGAGGATTTTAAACGTGAAGTAATTGATGCAAGAACTAAGAAATCAGCAACAATACAGAATGAGGTTTTACGATCACACCAGGAAGTTGAAATTGCGAATTTCCTTTATCTCAATAACATAGATTACGAATATGAGCCAGTCTATCAATATGATATATTGTATGCCAGAAAACCATATACTCCGGACTTTTTAATCTGTCAGGATGGCAAGAGTGCATATATAGAGCATTTTGGTATATCTGAGAGTGGAGAAAATGATAGATATAGTAAGGAAGAACTGGATAGATATAAGAAGGCGATAAATGATAAGGTTCGTCTGCATATGCAGCATGGGACTACATTAATTTATACATTTTCAGTGTACAATGACGGTAAAACTTTATTAACTCATTTGAAAGATGAATTAGAGAAAAAAGGATTTGAGCTCAGACCAAGATCAAATAAAGAGGTACTAGAGCTGCTTATTGCAGGAGAAGAAAACCGATATATTCGTAAGTTACTCAATCTTATTTGTAGGTTTATTGCTAATTTTAAGGTAAATGGGTATACAGCGGATGAGTTTAGTCGTATGTACCATTCTACGCAGAATGTTCGAAGCAAATTGTTTTTAGAAATTTGTAATGATTGTTATTTAGAGTATGAAAGATGGCTTAAGGAGAATAAAGCTGTTGATTTTGAGGATATGATTAATGAATCTGCCAGAATTCTTAAAGAAGTAAAAGAAATGAAGCAGAAGCTTGATTTCAAATATATTATTGTTGACGAGTATCAGGATATATCAAGACAGAGATTTGATCTTACAAAGGCATTGTCAGAAGTAACAGATGCAAAAATAATTGCAGTTGGTGATGATTGGCAATCTATTTATGCTTTTAGCGGATCTGACATTACTTTGTTTACAAAGTTTGCTGAGAAGATGGGGTATGCTAAGTTACTTAAAATCGTTAAGACATATCGTAACTCTCAGGATGTAATTGATATTGCAGGAAACTTTATTCAACGTAATTCGGCACAGATTCCAAAAAGACTTATTTCTCCTAAGAGAATAAAGGATCCGGTTATTATTTATACATATGACAGTACATCAAAGGGAAAGAACGGAAATCGCAGAAGTGGAGCTAATTATGCATTGGCTTTGGCTGTAGAAATTGCAATTGAACAACTCCTGGAATATAAGAAAAAAGAAAATAAGGAACCCGGATCAATTTTACTATTGGGAAGATTTGGATTTGACGGAGACCGTTTAGAGCGTTCAGGTTTGTTTGAATATGTAAATAGAGGAAGTAAGATTAAAAGTGTTAAATATCCGAACCTGGATATTACTTTTATGACAGCACATTCATCAAAAGGACTTGGATATGATGATGTCATCATTGTAAATGGGAAAAATGAAACTTATGGTTTCCCATCAAAAATAGAAGATGATCCAGTTCTTTCATTTGTTATCAAAGGAGACAGATCAATTGATTATGCTGAGGAAAGAAGATTGTTTTATGTTGCCATGACAAGAACAAAGAACAGAGTGTTTATGGTTGCACCGGAACAGAATCCATCAGAATTTTTACTTGAAATAAAGCGTGATTATAAAAATGTCATTTTACGTGGTGACTGGAATGAAAATGAGATTATGGATATTAATAAGAAGGTATGTCCTCTTTGCGGATATCCAATACAATTAAAGTACAAAAATTCATATGGTCTCAGACTTTATATATGTACCAATGAACCTGAAGTATGTGGTTTTATGACCAATAATTATAGTGCGGGTAAAATGTCTATTCAAAAGTGTGATAAGTGCAGAGATGGATATCTGATTGTTAAGAAAGGAAGAACATCCGGATTTTTCTTGGGATGTACTAATTATAAATCAAATGGAACGGGTTGTAATAATACAATCAGTAAAATAAATTTTTATAATAAGATGGGATATAATATGGAAGAAGGTGAAATCCCACAGGAAAAAGAACTTGTTTATAATAAATGCACAGTGACTCCAAAGACAGATACCCCATTACATGAAAAAAAGATGGTTATTAGCAATACACAGAAAGATGATTATATAAATATTGTTCGAGCAAATATAAAGCCGGTTTTATACGGAAAACATGATTTGAATGATATAATATTTACGGTGGTTAAAGCACTACAGAATGTTAGCATGGTAAGATTTTATGGGGTTACAATGATTACAGATGTTTTAAAGGGCTCGAATACTAAGAGGACTATTGATAATAAGCTGGATAAGATAGTGGAATTTGGTGCATTAAAAGATATGCCGTATGAAACTATAAAAGCAGTTATTGAATGGATGATATCAGAACATTTGATTTTGAAAACAAAGGGGAAGTATCCGGTATTGCATTCAACTTATGAGGGACTTCATTATTCGGAATTTATTACAGAGGGCAAGCTTAAAAAGCTTAAGAAATATTTAGAGGAAGATGGTATAATAGATAAGAATTAAGTATACATAGGGAGGCTGTTATGGATGCAAAAGAAATATTAAAGGTATATTTTGGATATGACTCTTTTAGAGATGGTCAGGAAATTATAATAAATGCGATACTAGAAAGCAGAGATGTATTAGCAATAATGCCTACCGGTGCAGGAAAATCTATCTGTTATCAGGTTCCGGCTTTAATGCTGTCCGGGATAACTATCGTTATTTCACCATTAATTTCTCTTATGCAGGATCAGGTAAAGGCATTGAACGAGGCAGGAATAAATGCAGCTTATATAAATTCTTCCTTAAATGATTTGCAGATTTCCAAAGCTCTAAGATTGGCCTCTGAAGGTGTATATAAGATTATCTATGTTGCTCCGGAGAGGCTTGAGAGCATGGAGTTTACAGAGTTTGCATCAAGAACAGATATTTCAATGGTTACTGTTGACGAAGCTCATTGTATATCTCAATGGGGACAGGACTTTCGGCAAAGCTATCTGAAAATAGTAGACTTCGTTAAAAGCCTCTCAAAGAGACCAATTATAAGTGCTTTCACTGCAACAGCAACAGAAGAAGTGAAAAACGATATAGCCTGCATTCTTAATCTGAAAAATCCAAGTGTTGTTGTAACAGGGTTTGACAGAAAAAACTTGTATTACAGAGTTGAGTCTGTTAAAAGAAAAGATGACTTTGTGGTTGAGTATATTGAAAAACATCCACAGGACAGTGGCATTATTTATTGTGCTACAAGAAAAAATGTTGATTCATTACATGAACTGCTATTTAAAAGAGGTGTGGCTGTTACAAAGTATCATGCCGGAATAGATAATGAAACAAGAAAGAAAAATCAGAATGATTTTATTTATGATAAGACTCCTGTAATTGTTGCAACGAATGCTTTTGGCATGGGAATTGATAAATCGAATGTCAGATATGTTATTCATTATAATATGCCGCAGAGCATGGAAAATTATTATCAGGAAGCAGGTCGTGCAGGCAGAGATGGCGAGCCGTCACAGTGTATTTTACTTTTTTCGGCACAGGATGTAATGATTAATAAATTTCTGCTGGAAAGAAAAGATTTTACGGATATACCCTTTGAGGATATTGAATTAATTCAGCAGCGTGATGCAAAAAGACTTCAGATAATGGAGAGATACTGCAGGACAACAAATTGTTTAAGAAATTATATACTTAATTATTTTGGAGAGACAACAACGGGGAATTGTGATAATTGTGGAAATTGTCATAGTGAATATACCGAAGTGGATATGACATATGAAGCAAAGTGGGTGATTAATTGCGTGGCTGAAACAAAGGGGCGTTATGGTCAGGCAATAGTATTGGGAACTCTTCTGGGGGCGAATAGGGCAAGGCTAAAAGAAATTGGAACTGTTAATTATAAATCATATGGGATGCTTAAGGATAGGTCAGAAGCTCAGTTACGCATGCTTATTAGTCAGATGATTTTAGACGGTTATTTATATCAGACAGAAGGGCAGTACAGTGTACTTAGGATGGGAGATATATCACCTCTTCGAGATGATAATACTCACGTTATCATTAAGATGCATAAAGAAAAGGAAACAGCAGGGAAGCAGGTATTAAGTCAAAAGAAGAGTACCGACTCACTGACGAGTGCAGGGTATGAACTTTTTGAAAAGCTTCGTAAATTAAGACTGGAAATTGCCAGAGAAGAAGCGATGCCACCATACATTATCTTTAGTGATAAGACACTTATAGATATGTGTGTTAAAACTCCGCAAAATAAATCTGAGATGTTAAATGTCTCAGGTGTCGGTGTGGCAAAATATGATAAATACGGACAGAGATTTCTTGATGAAATAAAAGAGTATCAGGAGAATAATCCTAATGCTGTTATCAGTATTTATGAGGAGGAAGATCAGGGTTCAATTGTAAGTAAACCTAAGAAGAGGAAAAGAGGCAAGGCTGAATTCTATATAAATGAAGAAGACTCAGAGAAATTTCAATATAAAGATCTTTATTATATAAGTGAGATAAAAGATGAATTAAATCGGATTACAACTGCAGATGATGTTAAGAAGTTATCAGCAACTAAAATTTTAGATTATCTATTGTCACAAGGTCTTGTCGAGGAGCGAAATATCGATGGAAAATTTATCAGGGTTCAGACAGATAAGGGATTACAGAAAGGAATAACCACTATAGAAAAAGTTAGTAAGGCCGGGAATCCGTATACTCTCTTAATGTATCCGCCTGAGGTGCAAAAGGAAATAGTTAATTATTTTATTCGATAATAATATTGGCACATTCTATATCATCTGCAAGATTGTAGACTTTTCCGGAGGTAAGTCCTACAACAGTTGGGCGAAGAACTGCATTCGGATTATTTTTTACAACACGTGCTTCTTCTCCGTTGCTTAGCTGAACGGTGGAATCCACAGGATATAGGATTATACTTCTAAGAAAGCTTCGCATGGCAGTAATATCTAACTCATCTGTCATTGACATAATCATTTCTACGGCGGTGCGTTGGGAAAATGATTTTTTGTAAGGACGTTCTGTCACCAATGCGTCATAGACATCTGATACAGACAGAATTTTTGCATATGGTGTGATTTTGTCGGAGGAAACACCCAAAGGATAGCCTTTTCCATTCATTTTCTCATGATGTTGTAATACAGAAAGAGAAATGCTGTCAGGGAACTCATTCTTTTCATTCAAGATTCTGTAACCGAGCACAGAATGTTGTTTCATGATAGCAAATTCGTCATCATTAAGTCGGGCAGGTTTGTTTAGTATTTCAAGTGGGATTTTGGATTTTCCCATATCGTGCAGAAGACCGGCAATGCCTATGCGATAGATATCATCCTTTTTTAATCCCTGTTCTTTCGCAATAATCATCGACATCGTTGCAACATCAACGCTGTGTTTAAATGTGTATTCATCACTTGTTTTTAATGCGTTGATATCTACAGCAATTGCATCATTGTACTGAATTGCCTTCATCAGATCGTTTGTAATACTGTTGGTTGTATTGACAAAGCTTTCAGAGTCGGAATTGTTATAGAGATATTGAATTCCTTCGGAAACTCTTTTCTTTACACTTTCTGACAGTTGAACCTTGGAAGGATCAGGGGTGCGATATTTTGAAATGTTGTTGATTGCAATTGCGGAAACAGGTTTTTGTTCTTCTTTTGAGAGGTCTGTTTTGACGTCTTCTTCTCCCTCGTATATACGGATGCCGGCAATGCCAAGTTTTTTCAAAGATTGAATCATGTAGTCGTCTAATGTAGTGCCACGGGCAATTAGTACGCGGTCCATACGGTCTTTAATATTCTGGTCGATTTTCATTCCGGCTTCTAAGTTACGTGTTTTTACATAATAACGTTTTATCAAAGTAATCCCCCCATTTGTTGTAACGTTTTTTTTATTATAGTACATTTATAATTGGTTTCCAATGTGTTTTTTTATTTATGCTTTTTGAAATTTATTTGCTGAATCCTTGAAAAAAATGCTTGCAATGTTCAAAATTTTGTTGTAAAATAGTCAATTGTGATACGTTAAATTTTCCTTGCTCTTTTCTGTTAGGACAAAATGTGTTGAAACACATCGATTCCGATATATCACACGGAAGCGTAGTCGTGAAAAGGGCCAGAGACCAAAAGGAGGTACAGGCAGCTATGAACAAATACGAATTAGCGTTAGTTGTCGATGCAAAGATCGAAGATGATGCAAGAGTAGCAACTGTCGAAAAAGCAAAGGAATATGTTACAAAATTCGGCGGTAACATCACAAATGTTGAGGAATGGGGCAAGAAGAAACTTGCTTACGAAATTCAGCATATGAAAGAAGGCTTCTACTACTTCATTCAGTTTGATGCAGAGCCTAATGTTCCAGGCGAGCTCGAGCAGGTTGTCCGCATTATGGATAACGTTCTTAGATTCTTATGCGTTAGACAGGAAGCATAAGAAAGGAAGGTGAACCCTTCATGAACAAAGTAATATTAATGGGTAGATTAACTCGTGATCCTGAGATTAGATATTCTTCAGGAGATAGTCAGACAGCAATTGCACGTTATACACTTGCTGTTGACCGTAGATTTAAACGTCAGGGTGATGAACAGACTGCTGACTTTATCAACTGTGTCGTATTCGGCAGAGGTGCAGAGTTTGCAGAAAATTATCTTCATCAGGGCACAAAGATTGTAGCAACTGGTCGTATTCAGACAGGAAGCTACACTAACAAAGATGGACAGAGAGTCTACACAACAGATGTTGTTGTAGAAGATCAGGAATTTGCTGAGAGTAAAGCTGCCGCAGCGGGCTATAACGGTGGAAGTTCTTATCAGCAGGCAGCACCATCAAGACCGGAGCCAACAGAGGCTGCAGGAGATGGATTTATGAATATTCCTGATGCCATCGAAGAAGAATTACCATTCAAGTGCTAGAGAGTTCTGGCATATAATTTAAGGAGGTTTCGATTATGGCTTACAATAAAGGCGATAAAGATGGCGCTAGAAGAAAACCTATGCGTAGAAGAAAGAAAGTTTGTGTTTTCTGTGCAGACAAAGAGCATGAAGTTATTGATTACAAGGATGCAAACAAGTTAAAGAGATATGTATCTGAAAGAGGTAAGATTCTTCCTAGAAGAATTACAGGAAACTGTGCTAAGCATCAGAGAGCTTTAACAGTAGCTGTTAAGCGTGCAAGACACGTTGCAATCATGCCATATACAACTGATTAATTTTAGTTAATATAGTAACGGAAAGCCCTTCACCATGTTATTGGTGAAGGGCTTAATTGTTGTTAAAGTTCACACCTAGGTTGGGGGAGTCCTGATAATGTTGATTACTTATGAACTGTTATATAATACATGAAAAAAAATAAACTTATACTTGAAAAAATATAAATATGGTGTATAGTAAGTAGTTGGGAAAAATATATTTATGGAGGCGTTAATATGAAAGCGTTACAAAAAGTAAGCAAATTTTTATCTAATTACACATCTGTAGTTGTTATTGCCATAGCTGTGATAACATTTTTTGCACCGGACATAATGTCATGGGTTAATAACATGCTCTTCTTTGATCCGGTAGGCAATAAATTTACAACCCAGTCAATTATACTTGGTGTCATAATGTTTAGTATGGGACTTACTCTTACGACAGAAGATTTCAAAATTCTTGCAAAAAGACCTTTTGATATCTGTATAGGAGCAGCTGCACAGTACCTTGTTATGCCATTTCTTGCATTTGGACTTACAAAGCTTTTACATCTTCCTGATGCAATCGCTTTAGGACTTATCCTTGTTGGATGCTGTCCCGGAGGAGTTTCTTCCAATATAATGTCTTTCCTTTGCGGTGGAGATGTTGCTTTTTCAGTGGGAATGACAACAGTTTCAACTATACTTTCACCATTTATGACTACATTTATGGTATCTCTTCTTGCAGGCGGTGCCCACATTAAGATAAGTGGTCTTCCAATGTTTATATCTATTATAGAGACAGTAATCCTTCCTGTTGGTATTGGTTTCATAATCAATTATGTCTGGGGTAAGACAGAGACATTTAAAAAGCTCCAACCTATTATGCCAGGTATAGCAGTTCTTGGACTTTCATGTGTAGTAGGTGGAGTTATATCATCTCAGGGAGCTAACTTCTTCAAATCAGGTGTTGTAATATTTATAGCAGTATTCTTACATAATACTCTTGGATATATTCTTGGATACATTGTTGGTATATTCACAGGTATGAATACATCTAAGAGAAGAACAATATCCATCGAAGTAGGTATGCAGAATGCAGGTCTTGCAACAAACCTTGCAACAACTACTGCACAGTTTGCTAACACACCTGAATCAGCCGTAATCTGTGCTGTATCATGTGTATGGCATTCTATATCGGGAACATTACTTGCCGGAATATTTGCACAGTACGACAAGATTAAAGAAAAGAAAGCAGACGATGCTGTGGTAGAAGCTGTAGAGGAAGCTTAAAATTATATAGACTTAAGCTTGACACTTACTTTCTGAACTATAAGAAAATTATTAGTTACTGTAATATTATAGATGTGTACAGTAACAATGATAAAATACATTACTGTTATACTTGGATGTGAACAGTAATGTATTTTACTTTACAAATCTTTTTATGTGTGCTATTATCCCTCTAGTGTAATGAAGGGCAGAATCTTTTCATTATATAAGTTATGTCAGTATTACCTGTTGGCATGGCAAAACGAGCGGTATTCGGACGGAAACTGCATCGGATGATGATGTATCACCCCGAAGGAACGAGGTGATTACATGAATATAGGTTTTATAGGAGCAGGCAGAGTAGGCTGTACAATAGGCAGATATCTCGCAGATGCCGGAATGGCTATAGAGGGTTATTATAGCAGAACTAAAGAAAGCGCTGACATTGCAGCGACTTTTACAAATACCAGGTCATTTGAAAGTATAGAGGATCTGGTTAAATCATGCGATACTATTTTTCTGACTACATCTGATAGTGCGATAGAAAATGTATGGAATTGCATTGACAGATTTGATTTAAAAGATAAAGTTATTAGTCATTTTAGTGGTTCATTATCATCTGATATATTTTCCGGAATTGAAAAGACCGGTGCATACGGCTGTTCAATTCATCCAATGTACGCATTCAGCGACAAATTCACATCATATAGACAATTTAATACTGCGTGTCTGACTATGGAAGGTCATAGAGAAGCAATACTTAAAATGAAGTCTCTTTTTGGAGACAGGCTTGGTCACAGAATATTTACCCTTGATTCAAAGGACAAGATTAAATATCATGCTGCAGCTGCATTTGCAAGTAATTATGTAGATGCTATTATGCAGATTGCAGTTGATCTGATGGCGCAGTGTGGTTTTTCCGAAGAAGATACATTTACACTTCTTGGACCTCTTGTAAAGAATAATGTTAATTCCATTATAGACAATGGAACATTAGCTTCACTTACAGGGCCGGCAGAACGAAATGATGTCGGAACAGTTAAAAAGCACCTTCAGGCTTTAGAAGGAACAGACGCAGAAGAAGTATACAGGATTCTTGGAAGAACACTTTTGTCTATCGCAGAAAAGAAAAATCCTGACACCGATTATACCGCTATGAAAGAAATAATTGTTATTTGTCATTAAATATATCTGATATGAATGTCAGGTGTTAACCGCAACGATATATTTTTAACTAAGATCAAAAATGAGATATATTTATGGCAGAGGAATCTGACTCATTATAACAGATAGCAGTTTATAAGAAATAAAAAAGAAGGACTAAACTGTTATGAACTATACGAGCAGATATCCGGAAAGGAAAATTTATGAAGAACACAGTAAGAACATTTCAGGAAGCTAAAGAAAAAGGCGAGAAGATCACAATGCTTACAGCATATGATTATTCAACAGCGAAACTTATGGATGAGGCAGGAATAAACGCAATCCTTGTAGGCGATTCTCTTGGTAATACAATACTTGGTTATGATGATACGATATCTGTAACAATGGAAGATATGATTCATCATGGTGCTGCTGTAGCAAGAGGAACTAAGGATACCATGGTTGTAATAGATATGCCTTTCATGTCATATCAGACAAGTACATATGATGCACTTGTCAATGCAGGACGTCTCATGAAGGAAGGACGAGCCAATGCTGTTAAGCTTGAGGGCGGAGCATCTGTATGTGAGCAGATTAAGGCTATTACAGAAGCCGGTATTCCTGTGATGGCTCATATTGGTCTTACACCACAGTCTATCAATGCATTTGGAGGCAACAGGGTACAGGGTAAGAGTGAAGAGGCAGCACAGAAGCTTATCGATGATGCACTTGCAGTTCAGAAAGCAGGAGCCTTTGCAGTAGTTCTTGAATGTATTCCGGCAAAGCTTGCAACTTTGATTACTAAGAAACTTGACATACCTACTATCGGCATAGGTGCCGGAGCAGGATGCGATGGTCAGATACTTGTATATCAGGACATGCTTGGTATGTTCTCTGATTATATACCAAAATTTGTCAAGAGATTTGCCAATGTAGGTGATGCAATGAAAGCCGGATTTGCTGATTATATAAAAGAAGTTTCAGAGGGGACTTACCCTGCTGAAGAACACACATTTAAAATAAATGATGAGATACTTGATAAGCTTTATTAGGAATTTGAAATAGTTAATGTTTGGAAAGCAAGAAACGCTTAGATGATATGCAGGGCGGTCTGATATGCTTTGCATTGATAGCATGAATAAGCACATGGATGTGCGGAAAGAGGCAGGATATGAAAATAGCGGTAACAATAAAAGAAGTAAGAGAACAGGTAAAAGAGTGGAAAAAGCAGGGCCTTTCAGTAGGACTTGTCCCAACTATGGGATACCTTCATGAGGGTCATAAGAGTCTTATAGACAGAGCCGTAGCTGAAAATGATAAGGTTGTAGTAAGCGTATTTGTAAATCCTATGCAGTTTGGTCCTACAGAGGATCTTGAAAGTTATCCAAGAGATATGGACAGAGATGCAGCACTTTGTGAAGATGCAGGTGCAGATCTTATATTCCATCCTGAACCATCAGAAATGTATGAGGATGATTTCTCATCATTTGTGGATATGAACACACTTACAGGTGGTCTTTGTGGAAAGACAAGACCTATTCATTTTCGCGGTGTATGTACTGTTGTTGCTAAGCTTTTCAATATAGTAACACCTGACAGAGCATATTTTGGACAGAAAGATGCACAGCAGCTCGCTGTAATACGTCATATGGTAAGTGATTTAAGCTACGGTATCGAGATAGTAGGATGTCCTATAATCCGTGAAGAAGATGGTCTTGCAAAGAGTTCACGTAACACATACCTTAACCCTGATGAGCGTAAGGCAGCACTTATCTTAAGCCAGTCACTTAAGGAAGGTAAGAAGCTTGTAGAAGCAGGCGAGAAGGATGCTTCAAAGATCAAAAAGGTTATTACCGATAAGATTAACACGGAGCCACTTGCTAAGATTGATTATGTAGAAGTAGTTGACTGGAAGACTTTAGAACCTGTAGAAACAATTGACGGAACTATCCTTACGGCAATTGCAGTTTATATAGGAAAGACAAGACTTATTGACAACTTTATTTTATAATAACTTTTACATGACAATCGACACATAAGAATTGAGGTATAGATATGACAGTTACAATGTTAAAAGGTAAAATCCACCGCGCAGTAGTACAGCAGGCAGAGCTTAATTATGTAGGAAGTATAACAGTAGATCCTGAGCTTATGGAAGCTGCCGGTATATATGAATACGAACTTGTTCAGATAGTTGATGTAGAAAATGGCAACAGATTTGAGACATACACTATAGCAGGAGAACCGGGAAGTGGTATGATCTGCCTTAATGGTGCAGCAGCAAGACAGGTTCAGGTAGGAGATCATGTTATAATAATGTGTTACTGTCAGATGGATACAGAGGAAGTTAAGGAGCATAAGCCTCATGTTGTATTCGTTGATGATGACAATAAGATTGTTAAGGTTTCACGTTATGAAAAATACGGTAAGCTTACAGACGAAATGATAGAAGAGGCAGAATAAATTCATAAGTATTTTGCACTAAAATATCGTTACTGTTTACACTTATGGTAATCATAGTAACAAAACATTAAAATTAGAGGAAATGTCTTAAAGAATAAGACAGATCGGAGATAATATGTTAAAAGGAAAGACAGTAGTTCTTGGTGTGACAGGAAGTATAGCGGCATATAAGATAGCCAATCTTGCAAGTATGTTATCAAAGCTTCATGCTGAAATTCATGTTCTTATGACAGAAAATGCAACGAATTTTATCAATCCAATAACATTTGAGACATTGACAGGAAACAAATGTCTTGTAGACACATTTGACAGGAATTTTCAGTATAGTGTCGAGCACGTTGCACTTGCAAAGAAAGCTGATGTTGTACTTATTGCACCTGCTTCTGCCAACGTCATAGGCAAGATTGCAAATGGAATTGC
>JALERT010000074.1 GCA_022764445.1 Lachnospiraceae bacterium
GGATGGTAAGGATACTCTTACTAATACAACAATTGCCACATTCAAATCTGCTAAGACAGTTGTTGCAAAAAAAGTTACTGTTGATAAGTTGAAAACAGAAGAAGGAGGAACTACATCAACAACAATTTATGATGCTACAACTAATGATGGTGTTTTATTAAATGTTTCAGGTGGTTGGGATTATACTCCAGATACTCAAAATGAAAGTAATGGCTCAACTATCAACGTAAAATTTGATACACCTGTAGATAAGTCTACAATCAATTCTAAGAGCATACAGCTTATCGATGTTACAACAGGTAAAAATATCGCTGTTGAAGGTAATCAGGTTAATTATACTGATGCATTAATTATAAAAGTAGTTGGATCTAAAGATTATTTGACTCCAAAGCACCAGTATAAGTTATTACTTGACGGATTAAAGGCTGCTAACGGAATGGACATTGATACATTCTCTGTAACATTTGCTTATCAGGCTGGAAAACCTGCATCTGTTGGCGCTGCAGAAACTTCGATATATAATGGTGATCTTAAAGATATTAAGAACGCAATAGGTGTTGATAAGTTAGTTAATCCATTAACAACATCTAAGATGCTTGATGATGGCAAGACATTTAAGGCAGCTGCAGCAGTTATCGTTGATTTTGGTGCGGCAAATATTAAGCTAGATGAAAGCACTGTAACAACTGATTATTTATTCATCAGAGAGAAAGATACTCAGAAGAGAGTTGCCCAGACAATTTCTTACAACAAGGAATTAAACAGAGTTACATTAACTCCATCTGAAAGACTTAAAGATGATACAGATTATGAGATCTTTGAAAGCCCATATATCAAGAATATTTATGGTGTTACATTAGGAACTAAAGATTCAGAGTATGCTACATATCCATTCAAGACATTAGACGTTACAGCACCTACAGTTGTTGGTCAGCCTGAAAGTACATTAGAGAATAAATCTTTATCAAAGTTACCTATTGACACAGTGACTAAGATAAATATAAAAATGTCTGAAAATATAGGAGCAATTAGTCCTACTACTGCTGCAAAAGCTTTTGCTACAGGTACAGGTAATGTATTGGTTACAAGAGCTGATGATGAGGAGAAATCTGTTACTGTAAGTAATGACCTAGCAAAAAATGGCATAATTACGGTAAAGAAAGAAGTTATAGGAAGAGACACTTATATTCAGTTAACTGTAGATCCAACAAAAGTACCTAAAAATGTTGAGGAAAATGGAAATATAACTTTGGAAGATAATCCTACAAAAAAAGGAAGTTATATTAAAGACAATATCAAAGGAAAGACATTCAGAGTTACTTTAGCAGGAACTAACCCAACAAGAACGAACGATTCTAAAAAAGTTATTACTGATGCATACAACATTAAAGGTGCTGAAAATGCAATGGCTAATGATTACAGCATTACATTTACATTCGAGGGCGAAGACAAGACTGCTCCAAAGATTACTGATATCAAGGCAAGCAATGGTGGAGATCTTGAGTCAATAAATGGAATGACAAATGTTGACTTAAGTAAGCCTGTAAGAGTTTACTTCGATTGTACTGATGTAGATGGAAGTGCAGATAATATTAAAAATATAAAACTTGTTGATAAAGACAATAAGGAATATTATGCAGAAGTTTCTAAAAATAGTGGAAAAATTGAAACTACAGGAAATACTTCTTATGTAGATGTTAAGTTTAAAGCAAGTAACGACACCGAAGCGAGTACTGTTAAGGGTGCGTTTACATTGAAGGCACAGGATATTGCAGATGAAAACGATAATAAATCATCATTACAGACATATAACTTCATAGCAGGAACTGGTCTTAAAGTAAACACAGCTGAATTTGCTATACCAAGCGGAAGCACTTCAGAAGATTCATATGTAAAAATTACATTTGACAAACCTGAAGACGTTGATGTTACAACTTTAGCCGGAAATATTACATTAAAGAATGGTGACAAAGAAATTCCAGCAACTATTGATTCTTCTAAATTGACAGATGCTAAAGAAGGAAATTGTATTAAAGTTATCCCAACAGAAAAGCTTGCAGGCAATACTACATATACTTTAGTTGTAGGTAAGAATGTAAAGAATAATGATGGTAACTTATTGCAGCAGAATGGTTCTGATGCAGCACCTGCTGATTACAAAATTAACATAACGACTGATGATGACGCTAAGCCTGCAATTGTAGGAGAACCAACATATAAAGATGGTAAATTAACTATTACATTTAATACTGAGATTAAAGAAATTACAACAGATTCTCTCAAAATTACAGATTCACGTAATAGTGAACCAACTATTGACGGTGAAGCAAAGGTAAATGGTGATAATAAGAAAATTGTTGAGATAACAGTAGTAGATAAAAACTTGGATGATGAAAATGTAGTAAAATTAGACAAGGGTGTTCAGTATAATGTAAAATTAGAAGTTAAAGCAAACAACAAAGGCGGCGAGAACAAAGATGGCGCAGTTTCTACAGTTACAACAAGCTTTGTACCAGATAAAGACTTTACTACTGAGCAGAAAAAGGATGTCGAAAACTCTGTGAAAGCAAAAGTTTATAAAACTGGTGGAATAGCTGGTGAATATGGAAGTACTGCAGATAGTCTTGTAGAAGGTTCAATAGGCGATATTGATGCTAAATTTACTGTTGAATTTGATCAGAATGTATCAGTTGATGCTGTAAAAGCTATGAAGTTTAAGGATCCAGCGACAGGAACAGAATACAGTACTGATGTGAAAGTTCTAGATGAAGGAGATGAAGGATATAATAAAGATACTACCAAATATGCTAAAAAGTTTGCAATAGATATATCCGGAATGTTTGATAAAGCTATCGAGTTCAAAGCAACATTAGCGAAGGGTACTTCTGTTGGTGATGATGCAGAAGGAACTAAAGTAAGTAAGACTGATAAAGATATTAATTTTGTTATTAAGTTAATTCCTAACGCCGGAGAATAAAATTTATTGTAAATGTGATAATGGTTATTTTGAACACTGAAAATGTTAAATATTAAACATTATTGGAAGCATAAGAACTAATTTCCACATATACCGGCCTCCAAAAGTTAGATACAACTCTAACGATTGGAGGCCGGTATTTTTTAAATATAACAACTGCTGTCAGTCGCTGCGTTGCAGCTTTTGTTTTATTCATTACGTGAATGAAAGGCTATTCTACCATATAAATAATAGATAGTATACCGAGCAAGCTCGAATACTATCTATTATTTATATGGCTGAACTGTTACTTTTTTATAAATTTATTCTTTTCAGTTATTGCAATTTTATATAATTCAGGTTCTTTTTCTCTTTCTTCTGAAAGGAAGAAATTATAAAAACGTGTTTCAAAAATTCTATTGGCGATCTTGACAAGTTCATTTTCCTGATTTAAAAATCCAAACATCATTCCTATGTCTATAGCATAACTGTCGGGATTGTAGGCAATAGATACAGCCTGAAATAAAATCTCATATATCATTTGTCTTAGTTCAGGATATTCCTGCAGTTTATTTATCATAGATTCGAAAAGTGTATTTTTTTCAGTCAGAATGACTTTGACTGCTTCTAAAAATCCGTCCTTTTTCCACGCAGCGCTGTGATTTGGGAACTTTTCACTTCCTGCGATATTCTCATCTATAATTTTACAAAAACCTGATACAAGGAATGGATATCCTGACGTATAATCATATATCAGATTGGCCATCTGCTCAATATCCATTCCTGTGTGATAATCTTGCTCATATTCACTTAACATTTTAGCAATATCCTGTACCGAAAAATTCATCTCAACATCAAACTTAGTTGCAATGTTCCACGGACTGTTTGTCTTATGTTCTTTATCATCACGCAGTTTTTGCCTCAGATTTTTTACATCATATACTCCGGCAAGAATGACCGACTGAAATGTAGGTCTTTTTTTTCTATGCAAATAATATCCACGCAACTGTGATAGAAAATCTAAAAAAACCTGATTATTTGTTGCACTATCTACCTCATCAATAATAAGTACAATTGGTTTGTTTGATAAATCACACCATTTACTAAGAAGTACAAATAAAAGAGATAACGTGTTGTTTGCACTGTATTCCTCAGAAAAAAACTTTAACTTCTCATGTACTTCTCTTGGAATGTCAGCTGAAGAAGATATTGATAGTAAAATTTCCCTCGAAAATGCAGATGCAAAGTTAGATTCACTCTTAAAATCTTCGTTACCAAGCATTTGAAAGTCCAGATAAACTACAAGATATTCATTTTGCAGGTAATCAGTCAAAGCATCCAGCGTAGTTGTTTTTCCATATTGCCTTGCTCTGTTTATAGAAAAATATTTTCCATTATCTACAAGATTCTTTATTTTTATTAAACGACTTTCAAGATTAACCATATAATGCTCTGTTTTGTTGCAAGAGCCTTCTATATTGAAATAACGTTTCATAAACCTGATAATTCTCCTTTCTTCTACTTAACACAGGAAATATTACGCTGCATCTAAAACAATACCGGAAAGCTCTATAATTGTACTCTCCTGATATTCAGTTATTTTTCTATCTTTACACGCCTCAGCCAGTCTTTTTACAATATCATTATACTGCTTTTTAAAATCTTCAAGACTGTCTTTATCTTTTTCTATTATCCCAAATGACGGCTCAAATGTAAAGATATAAAAAGTATTCCCAAACATCCTCCAAAACACATCAAATACAACTCCCCAAATCCACCTGAGTAGCCCTCCAGTAACAATGTTACTCTCCCACATCTTCCGTATCATACGCTACAAAAAGCATTTCTTATGTTAATTTAATGGTGATTTAATGTTAAAATTTTGCCCAAAATCAGGGTATTTTACTTATTGCAAAAAAATTGCAAATTTGAGTAACACCCCGCGAGCCCAGTGTTTATAA
>JALERT010000104.1 GCA_022764445.1 Lachnospiraceae bacterium
GAAGAGCTTGAACGTACAAAGGACAGATATGAACCAAGTGCATTATATACTTTTATGCAACATACCGTAGAAGCATATATCAATACGGAGGTTCTGCTTTCCAATGGTGAAAAAGGTCGTGTAGTTCTTATTAATAAAAACTTCCTTTCAAGACCTATTGTTATAACAGATAAGAAAACATATGACTTATCAAAAGACTCAAGTATTCAGATTACAGCATTGATTTAAAAATTAAGGTGACAGCAATTTCATGCTGCCACCTTTTTACATCAGCGACGGGATATATACATACATTACATAAAACCATCTTATAATCATCCCTGTCAATATAAATACTATCTGTAATACTATGTCAAAATACTTTTTCTTTACTTTCTTTTCACCTGTCTTTGCATCTTCTTCGATTATGTCTATATGAGGAGATGACCTTCTTATAACCCAGAAGTAAAAAGCAAGAACAACAAAATAAATCAAAAACATTGCCGCACCAACAAGCTGCATGACACCTTCGCCTTCAGGCCTATAAAGTCCGGCACTTCCTGATGCGTCAGTAAGTTTTGTAAATGCAAAATAAAGATAATTAACAGAAGCATATCCAATAACAAGACTAATTATTGAAAAAATCAATCTCTTCCACCACTTCATTTTATACTTTACCTCCATTCATTCCCTTATCAGTCAACTAGTATGAATCATACTAAATGCCGTACTGTTTCGCTGAGGGTGCTATTTAGGGTGATTCACACTAGCTTTTTCTTCACTTCTATCATCTGGTCACGTAGCTTTGCTGCAAGTTCAAAGTTAAGCTCTGCCGCCGCCGCATGCATTTTCTTAGTAATAGTCGCGAGAAGCTTTTCAAGCTCTTTTTTATTCATCGATTCGATATCTTTACTTATCTCATCAGGTTCTGACTCGACTTTCTTCGTTATACTTATAAGATCTCTTACTGCTTTCTTAATTGTCTTAGGTGTTATGCCATGCTCTTCATTATACTTTGACTGGATTTTTCTACGCCTGTTCGTTTCGTCTATAGCACTTCTCATAGAATCAGTTATCGTATCAGCGTACATTATAACATGACCATCGGCATTACGTGCAGCTCGTCCTATTATCTGGACAAGAGCTATCTCAGACCTTAAAAATCCCTCTTTGTCTGCATCTAGTATCGCAACAAGTGATATTTCAGGTATATCAAGACCTTCTCTCAAAAGATTGATACCTACAAGTACATCAAAAACGTCCATTCTCATGTCCCTTATTATCTCAGAGCGTTCCAATGTATCTATATCAGAATGAAGATATTTTACTCTTATACCTACCTCACGGAGATAATCCGTAAGATCCTCAGACATTTTTTTAGTAAGCGTATTTACCATTACCTTATTGCCGGCATCTATAGTCTTTCTTATCTCCCCAAGAAGATCATCTATCTGACCTTCTACAGGACGTACTACTATCTCCGGATCTAAGAGACCTGTCGGTCTTATTATCTGCTCAACTCTTGCAAGCTCATGTTCTTTTTCGTATTTATTTGGTGTCGCAGAGACAAAAAGCATCTGGTTAATGTGACTCTCAAATTCTTCAAAATTAAGAGGACGGTTATCAAGTGCTGACGGAAGTCTGAATCCATAATCAACAAGCGTCTTTTTTCTTGATCTGTCCCCGGCATACATACCTCTTATCTGAGGTATCGTCATATGTGACTCATCAACCATTATGATAAAGTCATCAGGGAAATAATCAAGAAGTGTATTAGGCGGTTCACCCGGCTTAAGTCCCGAAAGATGTCTTGAATAATTCTCTATACCGGAGCAAAACCCTGTTTCCTTCATCATTTCTATATCAAAATTAGTACGTTCAGATATTCTCTGTGCTTCTAAAAGCTTGTCCTCACTTTGAAAATACCTGACACGCTCATCAAGTTCTGCCTTTATATCCCTTGTCGCCCTTTCCATTGACTCATGATCGACCACATAATGAGAAGCAGGAAAGATAACCATATGTTCAAGGGATGCCTTTACTTCTCCTGTCAGAACGTCTATCTCTGTAATTCGGTCAACTTCATCACCAAAAAATTCTACTCTTAATGCCTTATCAGATTCTGATACAGGAAATATCTCTAATACATCGCCACGTGCCCTGAATGTTCCACGCTTAAAATCCATATCATTTCTTGTATACTGTATCTCTACAAGCTTCTCCATAACCTCATCCCTGTCTTTTATCATTCCGGGACGAAGGGATACCGTCATATTCTGATAATCTATAGGACTTCCAAGTCCATATATACAGGACACACTGGCAACTATTATTACATCACGCCTTTCCGACAACGCTGCTGTAGCCGAATGACGAAGTTTATCAATCTCATCATTGATAGATGAATCCTTTTCTATATAAGTATCA
Source organism: Lachnospiraceae bacterium (assembly GCA_022764445.1). Taxonomy (GTDB): domain Bacteria; phylum Bacillota; class Clostridia; order Lachnospirales; family Lachnospiraceae; genus Butyribacter. The sequence goes on from JALERT010000104.1 coordinate 2,407, forward strand.
GAAGATGGAACATATGCCTCCGGCTGATAATAGTCATAGTAAGATACAAAGTATTCTACCGCATTTTCAGGGAAAAACTCCTTAAACTCCCCGTAAAGCTGTGCGGCAAGAGTTTTATTGTGCGCTATTACCAAAGTCGGCTTATTAAGTTTCGCTATAACATTTGCCATTGTGAATGTCTTACCGGAACCTGTAACTCCCAATAAAGTCTGGAATTGATTGCCTTCCTTAAAGCCATCTACTATAGCATTAATTGCTTCAGGCTGATCCCCTGTCGGCTCATATTCAGAGTGCAAAACAAAATGATCCATTTGTTTCATATCCTCCTCTTTTTCTTCATCGTTTCTTTAATACATTTATTGCTTTCTGCATCTGATTATCTATAGTTAATTTACTTTCATTCTGTACCGTTGTCTTATCATTTAGCGTAACTCTCACATCAGGCGTAAGTCCCTTTTCATGGATATTTCTTCCCTTAGGAGTATAATACTTTGCAACCGTCATCTTAAGAGCTGTTCCATCAGTAAGATTAAATATACTTTGAACAATTCCTTTACCAAATGTCTTTGTACCTACAAGCTTTGCCACACCGTAATCCTGTAGTGCTCCCGCAAATACTTCTGATGCACTTGCTGAGTTTTCATTTACAAGGATAGCAATAGGTACGGATACTTTTTTATTATCCTTTGCATAATATTCTTCGGCTTTGCCCTGTTTATCCTTTGTATATACGACAAGTTCTTTTGGAAGAATCCTGTCAAGCATCTTAACTGCTGTATCTAAAAGTCCGCCACCATTATCACGCAGATCAATGATAAGAGCTTTTTCTCCCTTTTTCTCCAGCTTATCGACCGCTTTATTAAACTGCTTAACAGTAACGGCTTCAAATCCCGTTACCCGTATATACCCAATCTTATCATCAAGCATTTTGTATGATACTGTATCTTCTTCTATCTCATCTCTTATAACTTTTTTATCAATATAATCCTTCTCACCTTTTCTGTAAATCTTTAGATTGACAGCACTGCCTTTCTCACCCTTTACAAGTGAAAGTACCTCCGTAAGATCCTTTCCTGAAATATCTGTTCCGTCTACGGCACATATAATATCGCCGACTTTTATGCCAGCTTTATCAGCCGGACCATTAGGCATAGGTCTTACAATGGTTATTGCACCTGTTGTAACATTCTGTGTGACATAGGCACCTATGCCACAATACACTCCGTCACTCTTTTCAGTAATTTCTTTATATTCATCACTTGTATAATATGCAGCATACTTATCATCAAGACCGTCAACTATACCCTTGTAAACGGAATCTGACATTTTTTCACTGTCGATTTTTCCAATATAATATTTATCTATATATGATGTAATTATGTCCGATTTTTCTTTAATATTCCTTGTTAATATATTGTTATACTCTTTAGAATTGCTGACTTTCCCAGTACTGGTATCAAGTTTACCGGACATCACAATAAAAACAAGAATTACCAATACGGATGCGATCCCTGATAAGAGTCCCGATAAAAATACTTTTAAAAAGTTTTTATGATTCATGATAAACATACTCCTATCCAAATTTTAACTAATCATTCAGTGTTCCTATATATAACTATAAACACGTCTTACATGCTATCATCACATTTTTATACATATGGTTCCTGAATCATTACAATTCTTATACAATATACCTTCGTCAAATTAATGGGAAATATAACCTAACGGATTTACGTATCCCCCATTCATAAACATTGCAAAATGAAGATGTGGTCCTGTTGAAATACCTGTTGAACCTGACAATGCAATCTTCTGGCCCTTTTTCACAGAATCACCTGCTGATACAAGCAAAGAAGAGCAATGCATATAATATGAATATACTCCATTGCCATGATATACGGATACAAAGTTTCCTGCTGATGCTGAGTATGTAGCAGAAATTACTTTTCCTGACTGCACTGAAAAAACGCTTGTTCCTACAGGAACTGCTATATCTAAACCTTTATGATATGTACTCGCGCCCTTTGTAGGAGCCTTTCGATATCCAAAATACGATGTAATCCTTCCTGCCGCAGATAACGGCCAGCAGTAATCGCCTGTCGCCCCTCCATACGGAGTTCCTCCTGATGCTGCTTGCTGTCTCTGTGATTCAAGAAGCTGCTCAAGTTCGTTTTCCTTATCATCAATCCGCTTTTTATACTTTTTAATTGCTTCTTTTGATTTACCTATAGCTTTCTGGTACTCAGATAATTCTTTGCCCTTCCTTTTAATAAGTAAATTTACAGATTTCTTCTTGTCTTTTAAAGATGTTTTATACTCCTTTAAAAGTTCAAGATTAATCTCAACATCTTCTTTATTTTTCTTAATATCATCACATGTTTCCTTATATTTTAAAAGCATCTTATTATCATAAGATGTCACTTTATTGACGTATTCTGCCCTATTTAACATATCAGATATGCTTTTTGAATGAAATATAAGCTTAAGATAATCAGTATTACCATTTTCATACATATATTTTATGCGCTTTTTCATCGTATCATACTGATTTATTTTATTATTTTCCGCATTCTCTTCTTCTTCCTTAAGTGATTTTATTTCACTCTCAGTTTCACTTATATTTTCTTTATTTTCAACAATCTTTTGTGACAACTTATTAAGCTTTTCATCAAGACTTTCTATATAAAATATAACATCATCTTTCTTGTCTTCAACTTCTTTAAGGTCTTCCTCCATTTCTTTCTTTTCTTCTTCAATTTTCTTTTTATCTTCATTTGCCTCATCTATCTTATCTTGTATACCGGATGACTCCTGATTTACTGAATCAGATGGCTGTGCATGAACAAACGACACTTTATTTTCTCCATTGTTTAAAACTCCGAAAATGTTTAATGATGTCATCACAAGTGATAAAGAAAGAATCGTTGATATTACCACAGTTAATTTCTTTTTCATTACTCAATCACCTCTTTTGCATTTCTAATAACAGATACTGCACTTCCAAAAAGTCCTATTCCTATCCCTACGGCAAGTGCTGTCGGAATTATCACTTCTAATTCTTTCCATATACCTATAAATGTAAGCCATTTAGATATCATATGAAAATGATTTACTACAAATTCAATTATTGTTCTGTATAAAATCGAAAATATGACTACCGGAATAACCGCACCAATGAATCCTATTGTTATTCCTTCAACCAAAAAAGGAAGTTCAATAAAGAAATCTGTAGCTCCAACAAGTCTCATAATTGAAAGTTCATCCTTTCTTGCACGTACACCGCTTGCTACCGTTGAACTAATTAAAAATACTGATACACATAATAACATTATAATAACTGCACCCGAAACATATGTAATAAGGATATTTACATTGGATAAGCTGGCAGATGCAGCACCGGCATTATTTACTTTACGGACTCCCTCAATACCACTTATATATGATGATACCTTTTCCTGATCGGCTACATTATCAAGATAAACCTCATATGATGCTGAATCTTCAAGCGGATTATCATTTCCAAACGTGTCTGCCAGATCATCTGACTCTTTGTACATTTCCGAACTAAACTCTTTCCATGCTTCATCTGCCGAAATATATTTTACATCTTTTACACCACTGCATGCACGAATTTCTTCTCCAATTTTTTCTATCTGCATATAATCAAGACCTTCATCAAAAAATACAGAAATTCCGACTGTACTCTCAGCGTTATATAATATACTTTCAAAATTGCTAAAAAGTGCATAGAAAACCGAAAATAAAAAGATACATATTGAAATAGTTCCTACTGAAGCCAATGAATACCCTTTATTCTGTAATATATTTTTTATTCCCTGCTTTATTCCATAACTAAGAGTTCTCACTGCAAATATCCCCCTTGTTTAACATCACTTACAATTTTACCGTCATGAAGAGTTATAACACGTTTTTTCATTCTGTCAACTATTTCATTATTATGTGTCACCACAAGAACAGTCGTGCCAAGTTTATTAACCTCATTTAGAAGGTTCATTATTTCCCAGGAATTTTCAGGATCAAGATTACCTGTCGGCTCATCTGCAAGAAGGATTGCAGGCTTATTTACCATAGCTCTTGCTATGGCAACTCGCTGCTGTTCTCCACCGGAAAGCTCTCCCGGAAATGAATTTATCTTATTTTCAAGGCCGACAAGTTTAAGCATATTACGTATTCTCTTCTCCATAAACCTTTCCGATGCTCCGATTACTCTCTGTGCAAGAGCTACATTTTCATAAACATTTCTATCATTAAGAAGCCTGAACTCCTGAAATACAACTCCAACTCTCCTTCTGTAATATGGAAGTCTTTTTCTTCTTAACTTATTAATTTTTATTCCTCCCACAATTACATCACCACTTATTGGTTTCACCTCTCCAAGAAGTGTCTTTATAAATGTAGACTTTCCCGAACCACTTCTTCCTACAACAAACAAAAATTCGCCTTTTTCTACACATACATTACATTCCTTTAATGCAACAGTTCCATTTGAATATTCGACAAACACATCATCCATGACAATCATATTTTCTTCATTTGCTTCGCTTATTATTTCCAACCTTTTTCACCTCTTATTTCCCTATAGAATTTCTCATAAGACATATAACATTCTAAAAATATCCCTACCCACGATGGATTTACGCCCTACGATAATAAATATGCGTGAATTAATCATTATGGTTAATTCACGCACATCCTGTCTGAGTCTCGAAAACATTAGTACTCGAATGTTTCCATATACTTCATATATTTAACTACCATTAAAGCAATTTTGAATGTAATGGCATCATCAAATACCCTTAAGTCAAGACCTGTACTCTTCTCAAGTTTATCAAGTCTGTAGACAAGTGTATTTCTATGAATATATAACTGTCTTGATGTTTCTGATACATTGAGGCTGTTTTCAAAGAATTTATTGATTGTTGCAATCGTCTCCTCATCAAAATCATCAGGTGACTTATCTCCAAATATTTCCTTAATAAACATCTTGCAAAGCGGCATTGGAAGCTGATAAATAAGACGTCCTATTCCAAGATTACTGTATGCTATTACATGCTGGTCGCTGTAAAAAATCTTACCCACGTCAAGAGCCATCTTAGCTTCTTTATATGAGCGTGAAACATCTTTTATCTCATTAACCACTGTACCATATGCAACATTTACCATGGTCATAGCTTCCGTACTTAACATATCAAGGATAACTTTTGCTGTTTTTTCCATATCCTCATTGTCTTCATTATCTTTAACTTCTTTTACAAGAATTATGTTTTTCTCATCAACCTGGGTTATGAAGTCTTTAGATTTATTAGAAAACATTCCTTTGACTGTTTCTAATGCACTGGTATCTTTCTCGTTCTTTGTCTCTATAATAAATACGACTCTCTTCGCACTGGTATCTATATGAAGCTTTTTAGCACGATTATATATATCTACAAGAAGGAGGTTATCCAAAAGAAGATTCTTTATAAAATTATCTTTATCATATCTTTCCTTGTATGCCACAAGAAGATTCTGTATCTGAAATGCAGCAAGCTTTCCTACCATATAAACATCATCACTGTCACCCTTAGCAAGTATAACATATTCCAACTGATGTTCATCAAAAACTTTAAAGAACTGATACCCCTGTAGCACCTGACTGTCTGCCGGAGAGTCAACAAAGGCCATGACTGCATCTTCGTACTCTTCGACATTATTAATTGTAGTTGCAAGAGCCTTACCTTCCGTATCCATTACACAGATATCTATCCTCGTTATATTCTTTAAACCATCTATGGTAGTTTGCAAAACCTGATTTGATATCATATTATCCCTCCAACTTTATCCATTTATATTTTAACCATATTAAAAATCTGCTAAGAACATTTTTAGTTACAACTCACACCTAATTTTATCATCAATTTGCACAAAAGTAAAGCGTTATACCCCTATTAAATAGGAGAGTTTAACTATTGTGTTACCTCATACAGAAAAAAGACAGGTGCTGAACCGGCACCTGTCTTTAAGATTTATATATTTTTTATATAATGACAAATAATTACTAGTTTGTAATAGTCTTTTCTGTCTCTTTATCAAAGAGGTGAATCTTGCTTGTATCAAGAGCAATCTTGATTGTATCTCCAGGACGGGCAGTTGTACGTGGGTTAACACGAACTGTAATATCATGTCCTTCAACTGTGAAGTATAAGAATACTTCCGCACCAAGCATTTCATATACCTTAACTGTTGCATCAAGTACGTTATCTGTACCTGAATTGATGAAGATTTCTTCATCTTTGATATCCTCAGGACGAATACCAAGTACAACATCTTTTCCGATATATCCGCCTTCTACTAACTTAGAAGCCTTACCTTCTGGAAGTGTAACTGCGTATGTACCAAATTCAAGCTTAACCTTGTCACCATCTTTAACAGCCTTACAATCGATGAAGTTCATCTGAGGAGAACCGATGAATCCTGCAACGAACATATTGCATGGCTTTGTATATAAGTCGATAGGTGAAGCAACCTGCTGCATAATACCATCTTTCATAACTACGATACGTGTTCCAAGTGTAAGAGCCTCTGTCTGATCATGTGTTACATAGATGATTGTAGCTTCAAGTCTCTGATGGATCTTTGAAATCTCTATACGCATCTGTACACGAAGCTTAGCATCAAGGTTTGATAAAGGCTCATCCATAAGGAATACCTTAGGATTACGAACGATTGCACGTCCCATGGCAACACGCTGTCTCTGACCACCTGATAAAGCCTTTGGCTTACGATCTAATAAATGCTCAATATCAAGAATCTTAGCTGCTTCATGAACTAACTTGTCAATTTTCTCCTTTGGAGTCTTTCTTAACTTAAGACCAAATGCCATGTTATCATATACTGTCATATGAGGATACAAAGCATAGTTCTGGAATACCATTGCGATATCTCTGTCCTTAGGCTCAACATCATTAACCATGTTGTTACCGATCCATAACTCACCTGATGAAATATCTTCAAGACCTGCGATCATACGAAGTGTTGTAGATTTACCACAACCTGAAGGTCCTACAAAGATGATAAACTCCTTATCTGCGATATCAAGATTGAAATTTTTTACTGCTGTAAATCCGTTTGGATATGTTTTACAGATATTTTTTAATGATAAACTTACCATTATTTATTTCCTCCTAATTCTATTAATTACACTTATCTGATTAAGTAATCTGATAAAATCAAACTACCTTTATCACAGTGACTATGATACACTATAGGCTTGTTCTTTACCATAGACCAAATAGCCAAAGAATTTTTTAGTTTTTGTGCAAAGAGTATATTATTTTATTTTTTCGTTCAAATAGCATTAAATGTAACATATTTTTCACCCTTTTACTGTCTGTTTTTACCAATTTTTTTCAAACCCTTCACCATAAACTCCTCTAATTTCACTAATTATAATAAATGCTTTCTCATCCATCTGCTTTATTGCGCCTGTAACTTTTACTAATTCCTTCTTTCCTACCACACACAATAATATCTTTTTTTCTTCTCCTGTGTACATTCCCTGTCCGTCTATTATCGTTACTCCACGCTTTATATTGTTGATAATATGGTATGAAATCTCTTTATACTTATCAGATATTACCATAACCTGTTTGCACGCTTTTCCACCTGACATTAAATAATCCATTACTTTTGTTGATATATAAACTGCCACAGCCGCATATAAGCCTGAATAAATCCCAAAAATTGCGACACCTGATAATATTATCACAGCATCTGTAATAAACAGTATAACAGGCACCGAATAATGAGGTATATATTTATTGATTATACTGCTGAAAAGATCTGTTCCGCCCGTAGAACATCCTGTCCCAAATATAAGACCAAGCCCACCTCCAGTAAGCATACCTCCTATTATTGCAGCAATTACATAATCTTTCTGGGCTACCGCCGTAACAGGAAGCAACATCATTGCAATTGTAAATGATGTATTGGCATATATTGTTTTTATTATGAATTTTTTACCCTTAACCTTAAGTCCCCAGATAAAAATTGGTATATTTATTATAAAATTGGAAATCCATACTGGGATTCCACCCTTTATCCATAATGATGTCAGACTTTTAACTACAATAGCAAGGCCTGATACACCACCTGTTACCATATTTAACGGCTCATATATAAAATTAACCGCCATTGCCATAAGAATAGTACCCAGTGTCACTTTTACAATTTCAATGATACTTATAAATTTTCTTTCAAAAGACCCCATTTCTTTACAACTCCCAACACAGTGTTTTTACTCCATAGTGAATAGAAATTTTACTATAAAATAAAAATGATGATCCTTTTATTCAGAATCATCATCCTTTATCTCTTCGTTATGGTTATTATATTTTACAATTTTATTCCTAAATATACGTGTCCTTAAGCCTTTCTTAACCATCTGCTCCTTAACAATCTTTTGGTAAAACCATGTTAAATGAAGTTTTTTCACCCACCCTGGTACATTCTTTTCTTCTGCAAGTATCAGATTGGCAACACCACCTATAGCAACACATATACGTGCATTTAACAGCGGTGCATGTTCCATTATCCAGCTTTCCTGAATCCCGGTCTTAATGTCTACAATAATCATATCCGGAGAACATGTATTTATATCATTTACTATAACAGCATCCTCTGCATCTTCACTATATATACACGAACCAACTACCAGCAGTTCCGGCTGCATACGCTTACAATAATTTATAAGATTTTGTACATCACTTTCGCTCTCTGAAACTATATAAATTGTTCTATCCTGTTTCTTAAGATTTTCAAGCACAATTCCAAAACTTTTGCAGCTTACAACCATACCACCGGCTTCAAGTATATCAACATGATGTGTACTAAGCAGTGCCTCTTCTCCCGGAAGGAAAAGCTCTGCACTATCTATAAGCTCACGATATTTTTCATCTTCAACAGCTCTGTCTAACATCTCTGCTGATGCGAATAATATAACATCCAAATGGTCATCTTTTAAGTATTCATTCATCTTTTCTATAAAGATATCGTTACTAAGCATATCAATATCGATATCCATAATTTTAACTGAAGCCTGCATACTATAACCATGCCTTTCCAACCGGCAGATTCAAAACACTAATTTTGATTTATTACATTTAATTAGCTTCTGCCGTACCTAAAATAATCTCAATATCATATCCGTCCTCTACGGATCCGACTGTAATCTCAGGATCATTAAAATATTTCGCTAAATCCTGTCCCATACCATCATTTTTAACAATAATTTTTGTTCTTGTTAAAACAGCTTCCTTGTAGTCACCTATTCTATTAACAGAAAATCCTTCACTGATAAGCTTTGATTTTGTTGAACTTGCAAGTCCTGTTATTTTACTTCCATTTAATACAACTATATTTTTTCCTACAGAACTGATAGCATTATCATTTCCACCATCAGTTTCTTTTGATACAGAAGTCTTAGATAAATCCTGTGGCTCTGTATATGGTGTCTGATTATTTATAAGTTTAGTAAGATATTTCTTTGATGCCTTAGTATCAACAATAAAATTCTTTCCACTATATATTCCCGGTATTCCCCAATAATGATAATAATCTACATTCATTTTCTCATAGCTTTCAATATATCCAATCTTATTATAAACCGTAAGATTTGAATCAACTCTGTCATACTGGTCTTTAATATATTCAGCTATTTTCTTCTCATCTCCTGAAATATCTTTCAACTGACTTATATAAGTACTGCTTGCAACAGAAATCTTCTGACTGACAGTTACATAATCCGAAGTCTGCTCTGAAGTACCTGCATTATTAATATCATCTTCACTTGTAAAAGTAAGTGGTCTGAATTTCAAATTCGTCTTAACCTGTTCAAAATGATTATTATATGTTTCCTGATCAAGAACAGTATAATAACTTATCTTTATACCAATCATTTTTTCAATGATTATCTCACCATAACCATATGCATCTGCATCCTGTGTAAAATACTTCTTTAAACTGCTTAAATGAATTATCTGTGGTACCTCTTCATTAACTGTATACAGTTTCTGATACATCTCAGACGGTATTGTATAATCTGTATTTGCAGGAATCGTAACATAATCCATATTGTTAGTATTGGTATTACATATCTCAAGAAGTATATGAGTTATCTTTTTATCGTCACATACATAAATTAGATTCTTGGATACTTTATCAGTCTGTGCATCTTCTATAATATCTTTTATATTATCTGAAGAATTCCCTATACCTGATGAATTATTTGACAGAATCATATATGACACTTTATAACTTACAAATCCGACAGTAAGCAAAACTATTATCCCAAGAATTGACTTCAAAAGACTTTTTACAAAAATTCCTGCTATACTATTATTTTTATTTTTCTTTTTTTTCATAATGGTACCTTTCTAAAATTCAAATAATTTTAAAATACTTTAGTAGTGTTTACTATTACTGATTATATTATTTATTCCTTATATCAAACTATTAAAACAAGCTTAAATATTATCTTTTAATGATATAGTGTGAACTATAGCATTATACCAAATATTGCTAAGTATGTAAAGTCGCTTGAACTTTTATACATATCATCTTATTATAAATGTATAAAATATTAGGTGTGAACTTTAACTTATAGCTACAGTTCTGGTTAATACACTCATCAAATGAAGGGAATAACTATGATATCAAAGAATATTGCTGTTACCGGGGCGTCCAGAGGTATAGGACGAGAAATCGCTTTAAAATATGCACGAAATGGTTTTAACGTTGCTATTAACTGTCTGAAAAATTCAGAAAAACTTAAGAATTTACAAAAAGAAATCACTGATATGGGAGTTTCCTGTATATCGTATACAGGCGATATGGGAGATCCTGCCTGTGCAGAAGAATTTTTCAAAATAATTTCATCAGAGTGGGGTCATCTTGATATCCTTGTCAATAATGCCGGAATATCATATATCGGTCTGATTCAGGACATGTCTTATGAAGAGTGGAATAATATCGTAAACACTAATCTGGGTTCTGTCTTTAACTGCTGTAAAAATGCGGTTAATATGATGATTACTCCTAAAAAAGGAAAAATCATAAACGTATCTTCTGTATGGGGCTGCGTCGGCGCGTCCACCGAAGTAGCTTACTCTGCAACAAAGGGTGGTATAAACGCTTTTACCAAAGCTCTTGCAAAGGAGCTTGCTCCGAGTAATATCCAGGTTAATGCAGTTGCATGCGGCATAATTGATACGGAAATGAATGGTTTCCTTGAACCGGATGAACTTAATGACGTGATTGAAGAAGTCCCTGTGGGACGTATAGGAAAACCACAGGAAGTTGCTGATTTTATTTACAACCTGACCGATGGGAATGATTACCTCACCGGACAGGTCATAAAATTTGATGGTGGCTGGATATAACTATAAAACCTTTGACAAAAATTCCTTTAATCTTTCATTTTTAGGATTGTTGAATAGTTCTTCCGGTATTTCATCTTCCTGAATGTTGCCATCGTTTATAAATAAAACCCTGTTGGCAACTTCTTTTGCAAATCCCATCTCATGAGTAACAACTACCATTGTCATACCATCGGCAGCAAGCTCTTTCATAAGATTTAATACCTCGCCAACCATCTCCGGATCAAGTGCAGATGTTGGTTCATCAAAAAGCATCACATCCGGATTCATTGCAAGTGCCCTTGCAATGGCAACTCTTTGCTTCTGACCGCCTGAAAGCATTGCCGGATATGTGTCTGCCTTATCTGACAGTCCTATACGCTTAAGAAGTTCATCCGCTTTATCTGATGCCTCTTCTTTTGTCATTTTTTTCCTTTTGACAGGAGCAAGCATTATATTTTCTTTTATTGTCATATTGGGAAAAAGATTAAACTGCTGAAAAACCATACCTATCTTTTCCCTCATTACGTTTATATCTACTGAAGGGTCTGTGATATCTGTCCCCTCAAAAGAAATAGTACCGCCTGTAGGAAGTTCCAAAAGGTTTAATGATCTGAGAAATGTTGATTTACCACATCCTGAAGGACCTATTATAGCAATCACCTCGCCCTGCGATATAGTTGTGGTTATACCTTTTAATACCTTATGATCACCGTATTCTTTCTGTAAATTATCTATTTTTAATAATACGTTCTTCTTATCGCTCATTCTTTCTTAAGCTCCTTTCCATGTAGTTTATTCCCGTAGTAAGTATGATTACTATAGCAAGATATATCAAAGCAACCGTAATAAGAGGTATGTATGCCTCATATGTACTACTACGAATGATATCACCTGCTTTGGTAAGATCAACAAGACCTATATAACCTGCTATCGACGTTTCTTTTAAAAGACTTATAAATTCGTTGCAAAGTGCAGGAAGTATATTTTTTACTGCCTGAGGAATTATAATAGAGAACATTGTCTGTCTGTAATTAAGTCCAAGACTTCTTCCCGCTTCAAACTGACCTGCATCGACTGCCATAATTCCTGAACGGACTACTTCTGCTACATATGCAGCCGAATTAAGACCAAATGCTATTACAGCTACAAGTATCTTATTGTTGACAGATGTAAGTATTACATAGAATATAATCAAAAGCTGCACAAGCACAGGTGTACCACGTACAATTGTAAGATATAGCTTTGCAATACCATTAAGTACGATAAGACCGCCATTTCTATCGTGACTTGTACGTATAATTGCAATAAGGAAACCGAGCAATATACCTATTGCTACTGCAAATACTGTAATTATAAGTGTATTGCCAAGACCTCTTACAATATATTTATAGCGTCCGTCAGTAATGAAATTGTCTTTAAGCTTATCAACAAATGATGATTTTTCTATTGCTGCAGATGATGTCTTTACGATAATAACCTGTTTTGCATTTGTATATGAATCTGAAAAATCGATATTTTTAAGACGTTCCTCTGTAACTGTCATACCGGAAGCACCTACATCTGCTTTTCCTGAATCAACAGCTGCTATTATCGAATCGAATGCCATATCCTCTATCTTAAGTGCCATACCAAGTTCATCACACACTGCCTTCATCATATCCACATCAAGACCTGTTATTTTATCATTAACATAATATTCGTATGGTGGAAACTCTGCATTAGTTGCCATGGTAAGTGTTCCGTTATTTCTTTCAACATTCTTTTCCTTGTATGGATTTTTGCCCTTAACATCTTCAGAACCAACATAATTTTCTTTTATTTTTTCAAGAGTTCCATCTTCTTGAATTTTGGCAAGCGCCTTATTAATCTTATCTTTAAGCGCAGTATTTTCCTTATCTATACAGATCGCATAATCCTCATTGGCAAATTCTTCATCAAGTATCTTAAGATTATTATTTTTCTTTACAAATACAAGAGCAGGCTGCTCATCAATTACAACAGCATCTATCTTGCCAAGCTTTAATGCCTGAACTGCATCAGCACCCTTATTGTATCTTTCTACTGTTGTACCTGAACCGTCTTTTTCATAATCAGATACATAAATATCTCCTGTCGTTCCTATCTGTACACCTATTCTTTTTCCTGACAGATCATCTACTGATTTAACTTTATTCTTTTGCTCTTTCTCTGCTTCCTGTAGTATTTTCTTTTCTTCCTGCTGCTTCTGATAGTACTTTGTACCGCATATTCCACCTATCAATAATACCAGCACTAATACTGTCAAAAGCTCTGCCTTCCAGTTTACTCTTTTCATGATATTTCCCTTTCTTTCTATATAATTAACATTCAGCATTATATCATAACTTTAACAAGATGGCTAACATTTCAATTAAACAGTAGTAAAATATCCTTCTTTCGGTTATACTGATAATTGGTTAATGTTCACACATATGGTGTGCACATCAACGATTACAACCGGTTCTAAATATTGCAAACTATACTAAACAAATTATATTATACGGAGGTTACTTATTATGATTACATTGACATCAGATAATTTTGAAGAAAACGTATTGAAAAACGATAAGCCTGTTCTTATAGACTTCTGGGCTTCATGGTGTGGTCCCTGCCAGATGCAGTCACCTATTATTGACGAAATAGACAAAGAAGCAGAGGGGATTACAGTAGCGAAAGTAAATGTTGATGAAGAGCCTGAACTTGCTTCAAAATATGGAATCATGTCAATTCCAACAATTCTCGTATTTAAAGACGGAATATGCGCATCTACAAATGTGGGATTACATTCAAAGCAGCAGCTTTTAGAAATAATTGAAAATTTAAAATTTAAAGCATAGTACAAATGCCCGGGATTTTAATTTATAACCCCGGGCATTATTTTATGATATTACAAATCACTATGCTACAACGTAACTATCATAATATTTTATATTACTGTTGCACCATAAGTGTGTACAATAACAATTTTATTCCTCCTGTAAAACATTCATCATGGCAGGTATTATCTGCTTCTTTCTGGACACAGTATCTTTTAAGATGATGCGCTCTGTGTCTTCTGGCAGATGAAACGCTTCGATAGCAAGCTCTTTTGCACCATTGCCGGCATAAAGAAGCTCTGTACTTGCATGAAGAATATCTGTAAGCATAAAGAACAGTATAGATATATCATGATCTGACAATGCCTTTTGCATATAAGGTAAAAGCTTTCCTTTAATATCTTCTAATTCTTTCTGTGTCATTGATGTAATCTGACCCACACCAAATACCGTCTCTCCAACAACAAACTTCTTGAAATCCTGATAGAATATTTCCTCAGGAGATTTTGCAGAAAGATTGCTTCCGGCTGCAAACATCTCTGCCGCATACTGCTGTGGATCTATTCCTGCAATCTTTGCAAGCGCTTCTGCTGCCATTTTATCAGTTTCGGTACATGTCGGAGATTTATATATGAGTGTATCTGAAAGAATAGCAGAGCAGAGGATACCTGCTATATCAGGCGAAATATCAACGCCATTTTCAAGATACATCTGGTATATTATAGTAGCAGTACATCCGAGAGGCTGGTTTCTGAAAAATACAGGTCCCATCGTCTCAATACTTCCTATACGATGATGGTCTATTATCTCAAGAAGCTCTGCTTCTTCTATCCCATCAACAGACTGTGAAGGTTCATTGTGATCCACAAGTATAAGACGTTTTTTTCTTGCCCCAAGAAGACTTCTACGTGAAATCATACCAAAGTAGTTTCCATTCCAGTCAAGTATCGGAAAATCACGATATCTTTTTTTCGCCATAATTTCTCTTATATCATCTACATATTCTCCAAGTCCGAATGTTATAAGAGCTTCGCTTTTCATAAAGAATCTTATTGGTATACTCTGGTTGATAAGACGTGATGCCGTAAATGTATCATAAGGTGTCTTAATGATAAAACATCCTTTACTCTCTGCAAGTTTTGTTATCGTATATGAAACCATTGCACCATCACATACAATTATA
Organism: Lachnospiraceae bacterium; assembly: GCA_022764445.1. Classification (GTDB taxonomy): domain Bacteria; phylum Bacillota; class Clostridia; order Lachnospirales; family Lachnospiraceae; genus Butyribacter. The sequence continues at coordinate 17,841 of JALERT010000104.1, forward strand.
CATTTTGCGCCCATCTCTATAGCACAGAGCTGTGACTCGTATCTGTTACCAAGAATAACTATATCTTCTTTCTCGATATAACTTTCCATAAGATCAGGATTGGCGGCTGCTATAAGACATTTACCTGACTCAACCTCTTCATCAGGATTACCATATACCATCTCACCTTCTAATGTTTCTATGATATTGCGAAAAGGTGTTCTGGCATTGGCAATAATACGGCTGTCATACACATCCATGTATGATTTTGCTATATCTTCTATTGTAATAAGTCCGATAAGATGCTTTGAATCGTCTACTATAGGAAGTGTCTGTAATTCGTCTGTCCTCATTATCTCCCATGCCTTTTTAAGTGAGATATCCTCCGGAACCCCCCTTACTCTTTCTACATCAATATCCAGCACCTGGGTACGTACATCCCCCATATAATCAGGCGGAAGCACACCAAACTTTTTTAATACAAATTGAGTCTCTGCATTAATCTGTCCGGCTCTCTTTGCTACATATTTTTTCCCGGTAATCTCTCTTTTAAGTTTAGCATATGCTATAGCTGAACACACCGAATCTGTATCAGGATTTATATGTCCTATTACATTGACAACTCTGTCAGAATCAAACGTCATATTTACCTCCTTTCCTACTCCTCCCTGTAATCTTCTTCAGTGAATTTATGAATATCTATTATATACTTAAACCTTCTTCCAAGTGATGGAGTATATTTAAATAATCTGTCAAGAGTATCCCCTTCATCAGCAAGTATTACTACAAAATCACCATAATATTCATCCATAAGACTGAATATCTTGTTAATCGTAGTAAACAAAAGCTCTGCCGCTTCATCTACAAGAAGGCAGTTTCCTTTAAGCTGGCTTTTAACATCATCAATCTTCATTTCATTGAGCTTCTTTGCATTGATCTTAGCAATCTTTCCTACACTCGCATAGCCACACTCATTCATTACCTTAACAATCTTTTTCGCAATTCCAACTATACGTTTCTGTCCTGAACCTACCAGAACAAAATGAGATGGATCAGGCTCAGCTTTTATAAGTTCTAATATATTATTAATAGAACAATGTAATGCTCTTGTAGTAGGAGGAGCTTCTGGGGATTTTTCTTTTATTCCTGCCGCTTCTTTATAATTTTCAGGCGGCTTAATATATGATGATTCCTGTTTACTCTGTGCCTTTGCTTTTACATTGTCAGCCTGTCTGCCTATTTCCTCAACATCAGCAGGAGCTTTAGAACCGCCTGCCTTATCTGAAACAGAAGAATCCTCCTGAACGGAATTTACATGTTCTTTTATAATAGTAACAGCCTTTTCCTTAAGCTGTTCTCTGTGTTCTGCCTCTACTATGGCCGCTATTTCTTTTGAAAGATCCTGTGTTATTCCTGTTCCTGACTGTGAAGTACTTTCAATCGGTTTTATATTAACCTGTTTTACTAATTCATCAGCTGCATCTTTTTTCTTTTCAAATCTTCCGCTATTATTCTTAGCTTCATTTTCATCATCAATAGCCGTACTATTTTCTTTTGACTTAGAAGCAACTCTTTCCTTAAAGCTCTTTTCAAACTTTTCTTTTTTGTCTCCCAGCTTTAATATACCTGACAATTTCTGCAGACTTTCCTTAGCAAGCCTTGTAAAATCATATTCTTCTAAATCGCCAAGATCATCCTCATAATCATCAACGAATTTCTCTGATTCATCTTCTTCATCATTTTCATCGTCTGCTTCTTTACCATCTTCATTAAACTGAGTTTTATCTTCCCCACTTATCTCATTTGAAGCTGAAACATGATTATCTGTATTTAAATCAGCATCTTCATCTTCTTTGCTGTCATCTTCTGAATCCGTATCTTCATAATTTCTTTCATATACAGACTTTGCCTGAAGATATTCACTTAAATCAGGAAGAGAACCTGTATCATCAGGATTTGGTTCAGCTTTTTCTTTATCAGTAAAATCTGTATCGTCCCAGAATACTATAGTTTTATCTTTCTCAAGAAGTTCTCTTAACTTCTTTGCCCTGTCAACTATCTCGCCATGACCGAACCATAAAATAATATCATCGCACTCATCATGACATTCCTGATATCTTCCCGCTTTCTGATATAATTTTGCAAGCTCGTAAGCCCACTCCTCTATATATTCTTCTTCCTTTAATGCTTCAAGTATCTCAATAAGATCACCTATAGGCTCACCTTTTGCTTTATCTATCCTGTATCTTAATATAAGAGCATCTCTTGCATTAGGCGCCATCCTGACAAATTCCTGATAATAGCTTTCAGCTTCATCAAGAGAATTTGTTCTTATGGCAAGATAAATAAGCCTATAAAGAACCTTTTTTGTTCTTGATTTTTTATATATACGAAGATATGTTGCCTTTGCCGCATCAAACTGCTCTGTCTTTGTGAAGACTTCTGCAAACGCACTAAGATCACTAAGTCCCTTTACCTGCCTCATATCAATAGTTTTAATAACAGTCAATGCCTTTTTGTACTTACGTTCATCAATAAGATGATGAACCTGTGCTATCCTTATCGATAATTCATACTGTCTCATCATGCTCTCCATTTCTTATATAAATCTTCTCTACGGTCATTACGTGTATTAAATTTATTTCTGAGATTCCATGCTCTGTCATCAATATCACATATTAACACGCCTTCTTTTCCTGATATCTCTCCCAAAATATTACCAATTGAATCTACAGCAATACTTTCTCCACTGTAAACTTCACCATCTCTGCTTCCATAGCAGTTCACACCGATAACATAGGACTGTGTTTCTATAGCTCTTGCCCTAAGTAATGTCTGCCAATGAGCACTTCTTACCGCTGGCCAGTTGGCTATTACAAGCATAACATCCGACTTTGACGATGCAATCTGAAATATATCAGGGAATCTTAAATCATAGCATATAAATAAACTTACAACATGTCCCATAAACGGAACACTTACTATCTCATCGCCACCAATATAAGATTCACTTTCTCCACCATATGTAAAGGGATGTATCTTACAGTATTCGGTAACTATCTCTCCATTTTTATCTATAAGTGTAAATCTGTTGGTTCCTTTTTCAGCCGGTGGTACAGGTAATGCCGACCATCCGAAACCTATCGCTATATTATTATCTACTGCACACTTTTTCATCTTCGATACCGACCATGAATTTAAAGGATCTTCTCCGATTTTTTTTAGATTCATTGAAAAGCCTGTCAAAGTCATCTCAGGAAAAATAATCACATCAGCTTCTGCAGATGCTGCTTCCTTTATCATAGCTTCTGCTTTAATAAATGAGGCTTCCTTATCTTCCCATATCATATCGAGCTGGCCCAGTGCCACCTTCATACAATCCCCCCATTTCACCTATAAGAGTAAAAAGATTAATTGATACTGTGAACAATAACAATTATTTATAGTATACATTTATTTTTTAAAGATTACAACTAAACAAAAAATTAAAACTATGCTATATTGGAATAGTCGTTACTGTGAGCACCATAGGTGAGAACAATAACGATTATTTTACCAATACATTCCATTAATAAATAGAACACAAGCTGCAAAGGAGTTAAATATGGATAACAATACAGCGTCAAAGAACAATCTCCCCGAGGCTTTCAAAAAAAGAATGTCTTCACTTCTCAGTGATGAATACGACGCTTTTATAGAAAGCTACAACAATGATAAATCATACGGTCTTCGTATAAACACTCTTAAATATAATGTAAATGATATAGGTAAACTCGACTTTAATCTTAAGCGTGTACCCTGGTGTACTACAGGTTTCTATGCCGATATAGATGAACGCCCCGGTAAGCATCCCCTTCATGAAGCAGGAGCTTATTATATACAGGAGCCAAGTGCCATGTCTGTTGTAAGTCTTCTTGATCCAAAACCTGGCGATACAGTTCTTGATCTTTGTGCTGCTCCCGGAGGCAAAAGCACGCAGATTGCAGGATGCCTTAATGGAGAGGGGCTTCTTGTTTCTAATGAAATTTTTCCTGCAAGAGCTAAAATTCTTTCACAGAATATAGAACGTCTGGGTATAAGAAACGTTTTAGTTTGTAACGAATCCCCTGAAAATATGTCATATCATTTTCCTCATTTCTTTGATCATATAGTAGTTGATGCTCCATGTTCGGGCGAAGGAATGTTTAGAAAAGACGAAACTGCAGTAAAAGAATGGTCAGAAGAAAATGTCGAAAATTGTGCCAAAAGGCAGAAAATGATACTTGAATATGCAGATGTAATGCTAAAATCAGGCGGAACTATGGTTTATTCCACATGTACATTTGCTCCCGCCGAAGACGAAGAAATGCTTCTGTGGTTTCTTCGCACTCATCCTGATTATACTGTCTCTGACTGGAAAGAAGCAGGTCTGCCGACAGATGCAGGTCTTGAAAGCGGCAGATGTGATTTTGTATCAGATGATTATCTTCCACTTACAAAGGAAGAAAAGAACGCTATTGAAGGTTCTCTTAGACTTTGGCCACACAAACTTAACGGCGAAGGTCACTTTGCCGTGAAACTTATAAAGTCAGGAAAACTGAATAAAGAAATTTCACAAAAGAAAATAAAAAAAGAAATACGCTCAAAAAATACTCTTTCTAAAGCGGAATCAAAAGATTTTTTCTCGTTTTTAGATGATATTATTGATTCTAAATCGTATACATCAAGGCATTTTGAATACTTTGGTGATGAACTTTATATGTTACCTGAAGGTATAGATACAACTGATGGAATAAAAGTAGTCCGTGCCGGTCTTCATATAGCCACTCGAAAGAAAAACCGCTATGAACCTGCCCATTCATTTGCCATGTCACTTAAACCTGATGATGTGAAAAGATATGTCGTATGTGATAAAGAAACATCTTTAAAATATCTTCACGGCGAAACAATTAACATAAATGATGTCGCCACAGCTTCAACAAACCTTAAAGGCTGGGTGCTTGTTACTTACATGGGCTGTTCACTTGGATGGGGTAAAGCCGGTGGAAATGTTATAAAAAACCATTATCCGAAAGGACTCCGTATAAATCTTGATAATAAAATTTAAAGAAGGTACTGTCAAACGACAGTACCTTCTTTTGTTATCAGCTAATTAAGAGGAAATTACTAACTGTTAAATATTACTTTTTAACAGCTACCTTCTTAACACTGCTGTATGAGCCGTATACTTTATTGCCTTTTTTATCTTTCTTGAAAGCACGTACTTTTACATAATATGTCTTATTCTTCTTTAAGTTCTTAATAACTTTTGAAGATGCTGAAGAAGCAACAGTAATTGTCTTAGTTAACTTCTTGCTAAACTTCTTACTTGTAGAATATGTAATCTGGTATCCCTTAGCACCGCTTACTTTCTTCCAGCTTACTGAGATACTCTTTGATTTTGTATTCTTAACAGATTTTAATGTTACTTTAGCAGGCTTAGCAACGCGTTTGTCTACAACATACTTCTTATCATATGCAGGCTTTAATGCTTCTGCATCAATTGTAATACTCTTTGCCTTATCTTTAGCTACAAGAACAGTTCCTCTGTATGCAGGGATTGCTACCTCAGCGGCACCATCCTTTACTTCATACTCAGTACCATTTACAAGATTCTTATATGTACCATCTGCTAATCCATTGCCCTTAAAGTCGATATTTGCTTTAATTTCCTTATCTGAATTATTTGACATAACAAGGAGTGAAGCATCTTTATCGCTTCTAGTATAAGCAAGTACGTTATCATTTACAGAAACCATATTGATATCGCCTGTTCTAAGTGCAGTATATTCACTACGTATCTTAGCCATAGTAGCATACCATTCTACTATTTCTTTATTACCCTGACCCCATGTCATACCACGTCTGTCATCAGGATCATCAGCACCAACCATACCAATTTCATCTCCGTAGTAGATTGTAGGTGCACCAGGATATGTCATCTGGATAAATGCAACTACATACTGAAGATTCTTTGCACGGTCAGATGTCTTCTCATAAGTAGGGAATGCACTGTCAGTATCTTTCTGGGTTTTGTCATCATCGATTCCGTCAAGATATGAAAGAATTCTTGTAGTATCATGAGAAGCAACAAGGTTCATCATTGCATAAAATGCTTCTTTTGGATAACGTTCTCTTAAACGCTCTAATGTATTAACAGCTTTTGTAAGATCACCATCTCTTACGAATGATATAACTGCATTACGGAATACATAGTTCATAACTGAATCATACATATCACCGAGAAGATAATTTGCTGCATCAGACCAGATCTCACCAATAATAACATTATCTTCATTGAGAGCCTTTACTGATTTTCTAAAGTGCTGCCATGTCTCGTCAGAAACTTCATTGGCTACATCAAGTCTCCAGCCGTTTGATCCTTTCTCTAACCAGTACTTCGTTACACTTCCGTCATCTTTTGCTGATTTTTCCTGTGTTCCAATGATTTCTTCTTTCCAGCCAGGTGTCTGGTACTCTGAACCGTTAGTTGAGAGGATAACCGGCATATTGTCATATCCCCACCAGCAGTCGTATGAGTAAACACCCTTACCTTTACGAAGACCTACTGTATC
>JALERT010000212.1 GCA_022764445.1 Lachnospiraceae bacterium
CCCTTATGACGCATAACACACCAGTTATCATCATGAAAAGGATAATCTTCATATACATCTTGAAATGAATGGCAATATTGTATTGCCTCCTGCCTTGTCTGCATAGTTTCCTCTTTTCTTAACCTTCCTCTCCCCGGATCGGAGCATAGAAGATCAGCAAATCTATATATTTTTCTCCGTCTCCCTGTTCTCTATAATCATACCGGATCATATAATCCCGAATACTATATCCCCGATACGGATCAGATAGGGTATAAAGTTCTCCTGTTGTAAAATCAATTAGTGAGTACCCTGTGCTTTCCAGATATTCATCATTATCACTGTTTACCTGATCTTCATAAAATTCACACACCTTATCCAGACAATCCTGACACAATTGATCTTTGAGAGTTTCACAGTCTATCGTATCTTTCTCTCCAAGGTGTATATTGGGTTCCGCAATACATCTATCCGGTTGAGAGTGTGTCATAATAGAACCATAATCCTCTCCAAAAGAATTTACCATTGTGCTCATATGCCCAGAATCAATCTTTTCATTTCCATCATCATCATATTCTCGGATCCGGGTGTCAGTGACTGACATATCGGCCCAATGGATAATCCCAATTGAATCGAATTTTCTATAATATTCCAAAAGTCCACCAGCCGGTGTTCCGCAAATAAAGCATTGTTCTTTACCGATTGATGATTGAAGAGACAGTTCAAAGTCATCATCAGATTCATAATCCATCTGATCCAACTGTTGTTTTGTTGTTGATGTTTTTGCAGGCTGCGTCTGACAACCACAAAGAGTAATCCCTAATATAAGTACAAAGCATAAAATATTACTTCTTTTCATAAAAACCCCCGAAGCTGAAATAAGGACGTACTATGCCATCCCTCAGCACAGACGTCCCTATTTTCTAATAATGCCCTGTATATACGCTTTTACCAGCTCTTTTTGATGTTCGTCCATCGCATTCCAGTCATAAAGCAGCTGTTTCTGATCTGCTGTTAAATCAGGAATTTCTTCATCACCTGCAAAAAACTGGGCAAGGGTGATATCGAATCCCTCACATATTTTCTCAAGCGTCTGAATCGTTGGAACACTCTTCCTGTTTAGCAATGTAGAAATAGATGACTGGGCAATTCCAGATTTCTGAGCGAGTCTGTACCTACTAAATTTCTTTTTTTCACACAACTGCTCAATCCTGGCAATAATATAGTTCTCAGCTTGCAAGTATTCTACACCTCATTTCCGATATGATACCCTTATTGTACTTATAATTAAGGAAACTTATCAGATTGTATATTCCAATGCAAAATACTTAGGTATAACGAAGTATACAGGTAAAAAAATAAGGAACTACATTAGTATATCATATTTGTTCCCAGTTCTGCATCAATTTACTCATGATGGTCTGATATTATTACTATCGTTATCAGGAATATCTATGTATTTATCAAACATAGAGAATAGAGCAGCAATAAACTGTTCTGCGCTTCTATTCTGCTCCACAATCTGTTCCAATGACAATCCTTCTATAAACTTACAGACATATACCCAACAAGCCAGATCACATGCTTCTACAATAATGTCATTAATAATCTTTCCCATAACTTTATCAAAATCATTGATATCTTCAACAGGAAGTGATTGCAGATAATCAAGTGGGGGAAGCTCCCCACTTGGATTATACTTTTCTGATTCATCTAAAAATGCTAAGACCTTTTGCCTGGATTCTTCTGGCATCTTTACATATTCCCACAATGCCATAACCACTTTCAAATCCGTATCTCTACGAAGCGGTGGTAATTGGATATAATTATTTTCTTTAATCATGGTTCTTCTCCTCCTCTATGCTAACAATATTCTCACTAATTTTTCCCGGGCCAGATCAATCGCAGCATCTATAAATACACTTACATACAAAACCAGAAATGCTGAAACGATCAGGCAGAACAAAAATACAACCTGCGCCCAATCCTGGTAACAGATAATCGTTCCTATTGCCAAAGCTACCAGTCCAAGCACCACAAATGATTTAGCAATTGAAACCATATTCACAACCAGCTTAACGAGTATTCCCACGATTATGAGAATAAACCAGACCGGAATCAATAATATTTTCCCAATGAGCTTTAAACAAAACATCTTTCTCCTCCTCTCAGTCAGACAGCAAACTGCGGCATGTCATGATTCACTTCTGCCTTATAGTACCCATCGATCGTTGTCGGGGCATTGAATAATGCTGCCAGCATATATTTCTTGATATTTTTCACCTTTGATGTATTCTTCTTGAAACAGTCAAGAACATACTCGATGTGGGAATAATTCAGTTTTAAAAACTTGCCGCGTACCAGTTCTGCCGGATACCAGTTACTTGCGATCAGGATCTTTTCGCTACTGCACAGAACTGTTTCCAAAATAAGCTCATAAATGCCCTGAATCAATGCTTCGTCATACTGATACGCAATAAGTAATGACTCATAATCTATGTTTTCCTTGATGAGATCCTGATAAGCGGATACCGTATTCATCATATCAACATCTGATCTCTGTCTATCGGATATGATTTGATCTGATTTATTCTTACTCTCTTTAATATCGCTAGTATTATTATAATTAGAGTTTGAATTGCAAACTTCTTGAAGTT
>JALERT010000052.1 GCA_022764445.1 Lachnospiraceae bacterium
TGAGAAATCATGCTACAAAGGTAGAAACTGACATGGAATTATTTGAAATCGTAGGTACAGGTGGAGATAATTCACAGAGTTTCAATATATCAACTACTGCTGCTTTAGTTATAGCTGCTGGTGGAATGAAGGTTGCAAAGCATGGTAATCGCGCAGCATCTTCAAAATGTGGAACAGCAGATTGTCAGGAAGCACTTGGTATCAACATCGATCAGAGTCCTGAAAAATGTATAGAGCTTTTGGAAAAAGCAGGAATGTGTTTCTTCTTTGCACAGAAATATCATACTTCCATGAAATATGTCGGTCCAATCCGCAAAGAATTAGGATTTAGAACTGTATTTAATATATTAGGACCACTTACTAATCCGGGAAGCCCTGATTTACAGCTTTTAGGTGTATATGACGAATACCTTGTAGAGCCGCTTGCACAGGTACTTATAAATCTTGGAGTAAAAAGAGGAATGGTTGTATATGGACAGGATAAGCTTGACGAGATATCTTTAAGCGCACCTACTACAGTATGTGAGTTTAAGGACGGATGGTTTAAGACATATACTATCACACCTGAGCAGTTTGGCTTTGAACGTTGTAAGAAAGAAGATCTTGTGGGTGGATCACCTGAAGAAAATGCAAAGATAACAAGAGACATCTTAAATGGAGAAAAAGGTCACAAGAGAAATGCAGTTCTTATGAATGCAGGTGCAGCATTTTATATAGGTGGTAAAGCTGAAACAATGGAAGAAGGTGTTAAACTTGCTGCAGAAATTATTGATTCAGGAGAGGCATTAAAGACACTTGAAAAAGTAATTGAGATAAGCAATAAGTAGTATGATTAGGGAGATTGGTAATGACTATACTGGATGAAATTGCAGATTATGCTAGAGAACGTGTAAAGGCTGCAAAGGAAAATATATCCTTTGAAGAGATAAAAAAGCAGGCTCTTAGTTTGCCTAAAGGAAGATTTGCTTTTGAAAAAGCATTGAAAAAAGATGGAATAAGCTTTATATGTGAATGTAAAAAAGCTTCCCCGTCAAAGGGGCTTATTGCTCATGACTTTCCTTATGAAAAAATCGCAAATGAGTACGAAGCTGCAGGTGCTGACTGCATATCGGTACTTACTGAGCCTAAGTGGTTCCTCGGAAAGAACGAGTATCTTAAGGAGATAGCAGCTAACGTAAGTATACCATGTCTTCGTAAGGACTTTGTTGTCGATGAGTATATGGTTTATGAAGCAAAAGTTTTAGGAGCACAGGCAGTTCTTCTTATATGTTCTGTTCTTTCAGAGGATGAAGTTAAAAAATGTATCGGTATATGCGATGAGTTAGGAATATCGGCACTTGTTGAAGTACATAATGAAGAAGAAATTCAGATGGCTTTAAGAGCCGGTGCCAGGATTGTCGGTGTAAATAACAGGAATCTTAAGGATTTTTCCGTAGATACCGAAAACAGCCGCAGACTTCGCAAAATGGTTCCTGAAAGTATTATATTTGTAGCAGAGAGTGGTGTAAAAACAGCAGATGATATAGATGAGCTTAGGGAGATTGGAGCAGATGCAGTTCTTATCGGAGAAACTCTTATGAAAGCTGAAGATAAGAAAGCGAAATTAGCTGAACTTAAAGGAAATATTTAAAATGGAGGAAATTGATGACAAAGATAAAGCTATGTGGTTTAAGAAGAGAATGTGACATCATGTATGTAAACGAGCTTCTGCCTGATTATATAGGTTTTATATTTGCTGAAAAAAGTAAGCGTTTTGTCTCTGTAAAAGAAGCTGAGAAATTGGGAAAAAAGCTTGATGAAAGGATAATACCTGTCGGTGTATTTGTAGATGCGCCGATAGATTTTATAGCATCCATAGTAGACAGAGAGATTATAAGGGCAGTACAGTTACATGGAAAAGAAGATAATCAATATATAAAAGAGCTTAGAAAAAAAGTTGACTGCACTATAATTAAAGCATTTCGTATAGAGAGTGAAGCAGATGTGAAAGCAGCAGAAGAATCTCTTGCAGATTATGTTCTTCTTGACTCAGGTGCTGGAACAGGAGAAACATTTGACTGGTCACTTATTAAAAGTATAAAAAGGGAGTATTTTCTTGCAGGCGGTTTGACACCGGAAAATGTGACAGAGGCTATAAAAACACTTCATCCATTTGGTGTGGATGCAAGCTCATCTCTTGAAAAAGATGGATACAAAGACAAAGACAAAATGGAAGCGTTTGTGAAAGCCGTGTTGTCTGTTGATAATAAAAAATGCTGGCAGGTTTTATGAATGTAGTGAATGTTAGCCTGAATTGTTACTTATATAAAGTAAAGTTTTTTATATAACTCCTTGATAATTATTAATAAAGGGATTAAAATAATATAATTATTTCTATAAAAATAATTTTAAAAGGGGAGAGAATTTGAAGAAAAAATAATAATTAAGGGGAAATGATATAATATATGAAAAATAAAGATATACAAAATAAAGAAATAAAAAACGATGAATTAAAAGACGAAGGCTTAAAAGGAAATGAAAAGATTGAAAATGCCATTGCATCACTTCAGGCAGATGCATCAGAAGAAAGACTTGCACATACACTTACTGTTATTCGCAGACGTATGAGGGAAAATGGTCAGTTTATTGTGGCTGTTGAGCCACCATCAGGGGAAGAACAGATAAAGGTACAGGATGTTAAAACTCCTGATGGAAAAAACTGGTGGATGGCATTTACAAGCTTTGAAGAAGAACTTAAGGGAAGTAACAGCGTGATGTCAACATTTCTGACAGATATTAATAAAATGTTTACTTCTGCACTTGAAGTTGACGAGATAGATGGAATTATTATAAATCCATGGAACAGGACTATTATGCTGGATAAGAATTTAATTTCCATAATTCTTGGAAATTATTAAGAGTATAGTATATAAATACAATGAAGATAAATTTAAAAATTTGGTGTAATCGATACTGTGAGAACCATAGATGTAAACAGTAGTATTATACTTTGTTTGATAGAATACGTTTAAATAGGAGACATCATGAAAAAGGAAATAAAGATACAGTCAACAGATGGTAAAAA
>JALERT010000062.1 GCA_022764445.1 Lachnospiraceae bacterium
TAAGAGAATAGAGAATCATCCTATACTTGGAAAGTCACCTGAGATGAATAAGGTGTCATTTACTTATAACGGAGTAACAATGGAAGGATATGAAGGTGAGCCAATTGCCACAGCTTTAAAAGCTAATGGAGTCATGGCACACAGGTATACAGCGAAAACACATGAGCCAAGAGGAGTTTTTTGTGCGATAGGAAGATGTACCGATTGTGTAATGATTGTAGATGGTAAACCCAATGTAAGAACATGTATCACACCTTTAGAGGAAGGCATGGATGTTAAGACACAGTATGGAGTATCAGCAGAAAGGGAGGACAGTTAAATGAAGATAGAACGTTATGATGTAATAATAGTAGGTGCTGGCCCTGCCGGATTATCAGCTGCGATTGAAGCAGCAAAGAACGGATTAAAACCTGTAGTATTTGATGAAAATGCAAGACCGGGTGGTCAGTTATTTAAACAGATTCATAAATTCTTTGGTTCTAAAGAGCATAAAGCGAAGGTAAGAGGTTTTAGAATTGGAGATGAGCTTCTTGAAGAAGCAGAGAAGTATGGAGTAAAGGTTGTATTAAATGCAACAGTCGTTGGTTTATATCCTGAAAAGGAGGTAACTGTAAAGATAGGCGAAGAGATACATCATTATAAAGGTGATGCAGTTCTTATCGCAACAGGTGCTTCAGAAAATATGGTCAACTTCAAAGGCTGGACACTTCCTGGTGTAATAGGAGCCGGTGCAGCACAGACAATGATGAATCTTCATCATATAACTCCCGGAGAAAGAGTTCTTATGCTTGGTTCAGGTAATGTAGGACTTGTCGTAAGTTTTCAGCTTATACAGGCAGGCTGTGAGGTTGTTGCACTCGCTGATGCAGCTCCTAGAGTAGGTGGCTACGGTGTTCATGCCGCAAAGGTAGCAAGGACAGGAGTTCCTTTCTATCTCTCACATACAATAGTAGAAGCAGAAGGTGAAGATCATGTAACAGGCGTTACGATAGGACAGGTTGGACCTGACTGGAAAGTTATACCGGGTACAGAAAAGCATTTTGATGTAGATACGATTTGTCTTGCAGTAGGTCTTTCACCAATGTCACAGCTTCTTAAACAGGCAGGTTGTGAAATGGCTGATACAAAGGGTGGATATGTTCCTGTATGCGATGAAGCAGGTGCAACAAGTATTCCCGGTCTTTATGCAGCAGGTGATGTATCAGGTATAGAAGAAGCAAGTTCAGCAATGATAGGCGGTAAAATAAGTGGTACTGCTATATCAGAGTATCTTGGCTATATTTCGAAAGAAGAAAGTGAATCAAGAATCAAAGAATTAAAAGCACAGTTAGAAACGCTCCGACAGGGAATGTTTGCACCAAAGAACAGAGGCAAGCTTGTAGAAAAAACTGATGAGGGAATAGACGTATCCATGAATCTTCTCGAGAAAGGATTTGTTGCAGAAGATGAAATTACAAGATATCCTGGTGTGACAAAGCAGGTAGGAATACATCCGGTAATTGAATGTACACAGAATATTCCGTGTAATCCTTGTCAGGATGCCTGCAAGATGGGATGTATCAAAATAGGTGAAAATATTACATCACTTCCTGTAGTAGATACAGAGCATAAGTGTGTGGGTTGTGGAATGTGTGTTGCATCATGTTCAGGTCAGGCAATATTCCTTGTAGATGAAGAAGTTGAACCGGGATATGGAGAAGTTACGATGCCATATGAGTTTCTTCCACTTCCTGAGGTCGGAGATAAGGGCGTTGGTCTTGGCAGAGATGGCAGCGAGGTGTGTGAAGCTGTTGTAACGAATGTACGTACTTCAAATGCATTTGATCATACAAATCTTCTGACCGTAAAAGTACCAGGTGAATATGTGATGAAAGTAAGGTTCTTTAAAAATAAATAGGAGAGGAAGTGCAGATATGATAGATGTTCAGAAAAAATTAGAAGAAATTGGACCATATGTTAAAGCAAGTGATGATGATATGCTTGTGTGCCGTTGCGAAGAAGTTACAAAAGGCGAGATAAGAAAAGCTGTGCATGAAGGCATGTTTACAATAGAAGAAATAAGACGTTATCTTCGTTCAGGTATGGGGCTTTGTCAGGGGCAGACCTGCGGAAGGCTCGTTAAAAGTATTGTGTCGAGAGAGCTTAATGTAGCACCGGACGAAGTAGAGCCGGCTGTTTCAAGAGCTCCGATGAGACCAATTGAGATGGAAATTCTTGCAGAGGATGGAGGTGTATCACATGAGTAATACAGCAGATGTAGTTATCGTAGGTGGTGGTGTTGTAGGTTGTGCAGCAGCCTATTATTTAGCCAAATCAGGCAATAACAACGTAATCGTACTTGAAGCAAGCAAGAGTATAGGACATGGCGGATCAAGCAGAAATGGTGGTGGTGTACGTCAGTCAGGAAGAGATGTAAGAGAGCTTCCATACGCAATGTACGGAATTAAAAATATATGGCCTACATTATCAGAGGAGCTTGGTGTAGATGTTGAATATACACAGAAGGGTAATCTTCGTCTTGGTAAGACTGAGGAACATATGAAGAAGCTTAAGACTCTTGCTGACAATGCAAAGTCTGTAGGTCTTGATGTACGAATGGTTGATGCAAAGGAAGTACAGGAAATATGCCCTTATCTTTCAAAAGACATAATAGGAGCAAGCTGGTGTCCTACAGATGGTCATGCAAACCCACTTACAACAACTCTCGGATTTTATAAGAGAGCACTTGATATGGGGGTAAGATTTTATACAAATGCACCTGTTAAAGAGCTTAGGAAGATAAAAGGTAAGGTAAGACAGGTTATACTTAATGACGGAACAGTATTTGAAGGCGAGCAGATTATACTTGCTGCAGCATATGAAAGCCGTTACATCGCAAGAACAGTAGGCGTAGATATCCCTATGACAAAACTCATTGATGAATGTCTTGTTACAGAGATGCAACCTAAGATGTTTGATATAATGCTTGGTACAGCCGGAGCAGACTTTTATGGACATCAGACACGTCATGGTTCATTTGTATTCGGTTCAGACAGCGGTTATGAGGATGTTACGGATATGGAAGATCCATCAGAACTTCCAACTAATTCTTATACATTATCTGCAAGCTGTCGTGCAATCATGGGATATGTTCCTGCACTTAAAGATGCCAAGATAGTAAGAAGCTGGTGCGGATGGCTTGACAATGCATTTGACGGAGTTCCTTTCATAAGTAAAGTAGATGAAGCACCGGGACTTATCCTTGCATGTGGATTTACAGGTCATGGATTTGGAACAGCTCCTGTAGTAGGTCTTATGCTTTCACAGATGGTTGCCGGTGAAGATACGGTCGTAGATTTATCAGCACTAAGATACGACAGATTTAAACCTAAGAGATAAATTTATATTTGAAAGTAAATATTTATCAGTATCGTTTTTTACAATACATTAAGCGAAATGCGATATAAAATATAACCATCTTGAAGATGTATTGAAGATACATTGAAATACATTTAAGATGTTCTGTAATTGTTAATGTGAGAATTATAGTAACAGTTCAGCCATGTTACGAATTATAGGACTGAACAGTAAGAAAATGTTGACAAACAAAGGCAGGTTGAATATAGTAGAATACAGACAAAGGTGTCAATGATGTATCATTGGCACCTTTATACTTTCTTT
>JALERT010000080.1 GCA_022764445.1 Lachnospiraceae bacterium
AGCATCTCCAAAAGTAACTGAGGAAATAAAAAAGAAAATAGTACTTGAAACACCTCAAAAGTCATCACAGGATAAAATATGTCCACGCTGTGGAGGTAAGCTGGTTCTTCGTACTGCTAAGAAAGGTGCTAATGCAGGGAAAAAGTTTTATGGATGTGAAAGGTTTCCGAAATGCCGTTATATTGAAAATTCTGTAAAGTCGTAGTAAACAACAGTATAAGTGTGAAGTTCTGGAACTTGGATATTTTATTGACTATAACGGACAACAGATCCAGGATCCGTTAAGTGTGTTATTAAGCTTATCAGGAGAGGATATGGCAGACGAAAAAGTGCAGATTTCCGTGGATGAAATGTTGGAGGAATATGTATGGTAAGAGGATTAGATACATTTAAAGAATTCTTTAGAGGATTTGAAAATCAGTATGTGTTAATTGGTGGTGCAGCCTGTGATATTTTGTTTTCAAGCAATGAGGGACAGTTCAGAGCAACAAGAGATTTGGATATGGTATTGATTGTAGAGGCCTTGACAGAGGAATTTGGTGAAAGGTTGTGGTTCGGGACTTGTCTGTTTTGAAACCAGAATATTTGATCCTTTTTAAGGTAAAAGCATATCTGGATTTAAGTGAAAGGAAGGAAAAGGGTGAGCATGTTGATTCAAGGGATATAAAGAAGCATAAGAATGATGTCCTCCGAATTATTGCAGAGTTTGTCTTGGAAAAAATAAATAATCTACCTGAGACTATACATATGGATGTTGAGGATTTTGTAAAAAAGATTGAGACTGAACCATTTGAGGCAAATATGTTAAAAAACTATGGTCTGAGTAATGAAGACTTGGTGAATAGGCTTTGACAGATATATGAAATATAAATTGAGGCACTTTAGGGAATTGAATGGATATGATAGTGAAAGACATTTAGATAAAGTGTTTGATGATCAGTTTGAACTATATGCAAACGAATCGACTCAAGGGAGAATAACAAACAACCGATGGTGTAAATTCTTTGTATATAAAAAGAGATTACACCATCGGTTTTATTTATACGAATATGACGTTAATGCTGCGTTAGACGATGCGATTGCAAACAGAGCAACTCAGATATATTTCTATGCACCAGATTATCCGAAAGAAAAGCTTGTGTGGATAACAAGTGGATATGAATATGAATATGATATTTATTCGATTCATAATATTCACACCTACATTAGTCCGTATGGATATGTGAATCCGGTTACTGGAGAAAGTGGGGATTCCTTCTGGGTTGATGTAACTATCAAATACAAATAGCGTCTGGTTAAATAGCTGGACGCTTTTTTAAATATAACAACTGCTGGCAGGTTTTATGAATGTAGTGAATGGAAGGCTGAACTGTTACTAAGGAAATTATTCACTTTCATAAGCAAATAGACACTGTACTTAGAATGTGATACAATACAAAATAGTATGCATTCAAGGCACTGTTATTTAGGGTGGCTGAGAATGGCAAATATACATAAAAGTAATGAAATGACAGTAGTGAGTAATGAAAATAAAAGAGAGCATCTAAAAAATACTTGATTTGAAAGGGTTTGATAATATGATAGCAATAATTGATTATGATGCAGGTAATCTTAAAAGCGTTGAAAAAGCACTTTTATACCTAGGTGAAGAGTGTGAGGTGACAAGGGATACTGATAAGATTTTATCTGCTGATAAGGTTATACTGCCGGGAGTAGGTGCATTTGGCGATGCAATGGGTAAATTACATAAATATGGTCTTGTAGATGTTATAAAAAAAGTAGCAGCGAAGGGTACACCTTTTCTTGGAATATGTCTGGGGCTTCAGCTTATGTTTGAAAGCAGTGATGAGGCACCGGGGGTAGAGGGACTAGGACTTCTTGAAGGAAAGATTGTGTCCATACCGGCAAAGGAAGGTTATAAAATACCTCATATGGGTTGGAATTCTATCGATATAAATCCTGAAAGCAGGCTTTTTAAAGGTATACCACAGCAGTCATATGTATATTTTGTACATTCTTATTATCTAAAGGCTGCCCATGAGGAAGATGTAGCTGCAACGACAGAGTATGTGGCACACATTCATGCAGCAGTAGAGCATGGAAATATAATGGCATGTCAGTTCCATCCTGAGAAGAGTGGAGATATAGGACTTCAGATACTTAAGAACTTTTGTGAGATGTAGTTTAATGTTATGTTATTCAACTATATATTATTTTTACTGATATATTTGAACTGCAACTTTTTTAAAAATTTCAACAGGCGAGGTAGATAAATGTTTACGAAGAGAATAATTCCGTGTTTGGATGTTAATAATGGACGAGTTGTAAAGGGTGTTAATTTTGTTGATCTTAAGGATGCAGGAGATCCTGTTTCAGTTGGGGCTGCATATGGTAAAGCAGGGGCAGATGAGCTTGTCTTTCTTGACATAACAGCATCATCTGATGCAAGACAGACTAAGGTAGATATGGTAAGAAAAGTGGCAGAAACTGTATTTATACCATTTACGGTAGGTGGTGGTATACGAACAGTTGATGACTTTAAACTGATGCTTAGGGAGGGGGCAGACAAGGTTGCTGTCAATTCAGCAGCAATACTTAATCCTGAACTAATATCAGAAGCAGCCATGAAGTTTGGAAGCCAGTGTGTCGTTGTTGCAATAGATGCAAAGAGAAGAGAAGACGGAAGCGGCTGGAACATTTACAAAAATGGTGGTCGTGTAGATATGGGTATAGACGCTGTTGAGTGGGCTATGAAAGCAAATGAACTTGGAGCAGGTGAGATACTTATTACAAGTATGGACTGTGACGGAACAAAGGCAGGATATGATATAGAGCTTACAAGAACAGTTTCTGACAATGTTTCAATACCTGTAATTGCATCTGGTGGAGCAGGAAAGCTTGAGCATTTCAAAGAAGCATTTACAGAGGGAAATGCAGATGCTGTTCTGGCAGCCTCTTTATTCCACTATAAAGAACTTGAAATAAACGAAGTAAAGAAATACCTAAGAGATGAGGGAATAAGTGTAAGGCTTTAAGAGAAAACATTCTTATACTTTATTTTACTAAGGAGAATTGTCATGGCAATGATACAAAATGACTGGCTTGATGCAATAAAACCGGAATTTGCAAAGCCTTATTATAGAGATTTATTTGAATTTGTAAAGGCAGAATACAGCAGGGTAGTTGTCTATCCGCCGGCAGATGATATATTTAATGCATTTCATTTTACTCCTTTATCGAAAGTGAAAGTACTGATTTTGGGACAGGATCCTTATCATGAAGAACATCAGGCACATGGCTTAAGTTTTTCTGTATTGCCGGATCAAAAGGATATACCGCCATCCCTCCAGAATATATATAAAGAACTTAATGAGGATGTAGGATGTAAGATACCTAATAATGGTTATCTTAAAGAATGGGCCGATCAGGGCGTTCTTATGTTAAATACGGTACTTACAGTCAGGGCACATCAGGCAAACTCCCATCAGGGAAAAGGATGGGAACAGTTTACGGATGCTGTCATACAGGCAGTGAATAAACTGGACAGACCGATAGTATATATGCTTTGGGGAAAGCAGGCTCAAAGTAAGATACCAATGCTTACCAATCCTAAGCATCTTATATTAAAATCTCCTCATCCAAGTCCTCTTTCCGCATACCGGGGATTTTTCGGGTGTAAACACTTCAGTAAGGCGAATAAGTTTCTTGAAGAGAATGGAGTAGAGCCGATAAACTGGCAGATAAGTGATGTGTGAGGATATAAAATCTGACAGTTTTCTGTAAGGTTTTATTAATGTAGGAAATCTTAGGTGTGAATTGTAACTATATTTTAAACAATCATATAAATAATTATTAAAAAGATTAAAAAAACATGAAGTTGTTGATTTTAAAGATATAAAGTGGTAATGTATAACCCGGTCAATAGTTAACTTAGTTAAATATTGACCGGGTTTAAATTTTTCTAAGTTTAAATTTTAGGGGACGGAGTATAGTTACAGACATTTTAAGTAATACAAGTGTAAATGTAATGCTTTAGGCATGAAGGGAGGCTAGATAATGGACAATAATACGTGTGACAGGATAGAAGAGGTAATGAGAGTGTCACACAAGTACAGATTTCTTAAGATCGAAGGTATATTTGACGGTATTTCAAGAAGCGAATTCATGGCTCTTATGCTTATCGATAAAACTAATGGAGATAAGCAGGATATATCTAAGTGTATACAGGCAGGAGATATATGTAAGGGACTAAATTGTACACCGGCGGCTATATCGAAGATGCTTAAAAATCTTGAAAGCAAAGGGTGGATTATACGGGAAGCCAACAAGGATAATAGAAGGAATACCAATATTATTCTTACAAAGAAAGGTCATGATGTTATAAATGATGCTCGTCAGAGAATCAATGAGTTTACTAAAAGAATAAAAAAAAGACTTGGTGATGATAAGCTTGATACACTTATAGCTATCCTGGAAGAAACCTATGATATAGCCAGGGAAGAAATTAATAAGATGGAGGAAGAAAAATGACCCGTATATTGAAATATATGAAGGAATATGGTGCAATGATAGCACTTGTTATAGCGTTATTATTTGTACAGGCTTTTTGCGATCTGGCACTTCCACAGTATACTTCAGATATCATTGATACAGGTATACAGAATAAAGGTATTGAGCATGTAATGCCTGAGAAAATAGTGCCTGAGGAATTTGAATACGCAAAACTTTTTATGAAGGAAGACGAACAAAATAAGTGGGATAAAAGTTATACGAAAAAAAATAATGTATATAAACGCAATAAATTTTCAGAAGATGAACTCGATGAATATGATTCATTATTTGCCATGCCGCTTATAACAAATTCACAGATGTCACAGGTCCCTAAGGACGAGTTTAAGAAGCAGCTTGCAGAGCAGATGAATGTTAAGCCGGAAGATGTCACCGATGAGATGATTGATGGCTTTGCTGCAAAGATTGGATGGAAAGTAAATTACAATAAAAAGACAGAAGAAAAAGATGGAAAAAAGCAGACTACATATTATGTTGATATGCGTGGAATGTTTAAAAATCTTATAGGCAGCGGAGCAATGAAGCAGGAAAATCTTATAGATATAAGAGATAAGATGGAAGAAAACTTTAAGACTATGGAAGATTCATTTATTAAGTCAACTGCTATAAGCTATACGATATCTGCTTCTAAGATGGCAGATGTCGATGTAGATAAAATACAGACAAGATATCTGTGGATAGCAGGATTTAAGATGATTGTCATGGCACTTCTTATGTCAGGTTCAGCAGTTTTTGCAGGTTTCTTTGCTTCAAAGATAGGCGCTGCAGTCGGAATGAATCTTAGAGGAAAAATATTTAAAAAAGTAATTAATTTCTCTGATGCAGAGATGAATAAATTCTCAACGGCATCTCTTATAACAAGAAGTACTAACGATATACAGCAGATTCAGATGGTTATAACAATGCTTCTCCGTATGGTTGCTTATGCACCGATAGTTGGTATTGGTGGTGTTCTTAAAGTTATACAGACTGGTGCCGGCATGAGCTGGATCATAGTTCTTGCGGTAATATCAGTGCTTATGCTTGTTATTATACTCATGATGCTTGCAATGCCTAAGTTTAAGGTAATGCAGAAACTTGTAGATAAAGTAAACCTGGTATCACGTGAAATCTTAACAGGTCTTCTTGTAATTAGAGCATTTGGAAGGGAAAAGACAGAGGAAGAAAGATTTGATGATGCCAATAAAAACCTGACAAAGGCAATGCTTTTTACCAACAGGGTAATGTCAGTTATGATGCCGGGTATGATGTTGATCATGAATGGCATTTCCATACTAATAGTATGGGTGGCTGCCGGCAGGATTGATACAGGAAGTATGCAGGTAGGTACGATGACTGCTTTTATAACATATACAATGCAGATAATAATGGCATTCCTTATGCTTACCATGATGTCGGTTATGCTGCCACGTGCTGCTGTATCAGCAGAGCGTATTGAAGAAGTATTAAATAAAGAAATAACTATATATGATGATAAAGATGCAGAGGTTCTTGGACGTAAAGATAATACAGTAGTATTTAATGATGTCAGCTTTAAATATCCTGGTGCAGAAGATAACGTTCTTGAGCATATATCATTTACCGCAGAGCCGGGTAAAACAACTGCCATAATAGGAAGTACAGGAAGTGGAAAATCAACACTTATAAATCTTATACCGAGATTTTATGATGTAAGTGAAGGAAGTATTACGGTTGGCGGTAAGGATATAAGAAATGTTTCTATAGAATCGCTTCGCGACCTTATAGGGTATGTGCCACAAAAAGCAGTTTTATTTTCAGGAACAATTGCATCAAATCTCAGATACGGAAGAAGTGATGCAACAGACGATGAAATTATAGAAGCAGCACAGATATCCCAGTCTGAGGAATTTATTGAGGGTAAGAAAGCTAAATATGATACCCATATATCACAGGGAGGAACAAATGTATCAGGTGGCCAGAAACAAAGGCTTTCTATAGCAAGAGCAATAGCAAAAAAACCTGAAATATATATTTTTGATGACAGCTTTTCCGCACTTGATTTTAAGACAGATGCAGTACTTAGAAAGGCACTTTCAAAGAAAACAAAGAATTCAACTGTAATAATTGTTGCACAGAGAATAAGTACAATACTTAATGCAGACCAGATAATCGTACTTGACGGTGGAAAAATAGCAGGTATTGGTACACATAAAGATCTTCTTGATAACTGTGAAGTTTACAGACAGATAGCAAAGTCACAGCTTTCAGAAGCAGAACTTGGTATATCAGAAGACAATGGAAAGGAGGGAAAATAAAGTGAGTGAAGGAATGAATAATGGCAGTCCACGCAGACGTGGTCCCCACGGTCCGGGTGGTAAAATGGCTCCCGGAGAAAAACCAAAAGATTTTAAAAGGTCTGTTTCAAAGCTTAAGAATTATATTGGAAAATATATGGCTGCAATTGTTGTCGTCATGATATTTGCAATATGTTCAACTGTATTTAATGTAGTCGGTCCAAAGACACTGGGTAGTGCAACAACTACACTGTCAAAAGGCCTGATGAGTAAAATAAGGGGAACAGGATCTATTGATTTTGAAAAGATTGGCAGGATACTCCTAATTGTACTTATTTTATATGTAGCAAGCTCATTATTTAACTTTATACAGGGATGGATAATGACAGGTATTACCCAGAAAGTATGTTATAGTCTGAGAAAAGACATATCTGAGAAAATAAACCGTATGCCTATGAAGTATTTTGAAAGCAGGACATATGGTGAAGTCTTATCAAGGATTACTAACGATATAGACACGCTCGGACAGGGACTTAACCAGAGTATTACGCAAATAATAACCTCGGTTACAACGCTTATCGGTGTTCTTGTAATGATGTTGTCTATAAGTCCTCTTATGACGCTTATAGCACTTGTCACACTGCCAATATCTGTAGGACTCATTTCATTAGTTGTAAAGAAGTCACAGAGGTACTTTAAGACACAGCAGGAGTATCTTGGTCATATAAATGGTCTTGTTGAAGAGACATATTCAGGCCACAATGTAGTTCAGGCATTTAACAGGGAAAAAGCGGTTGTAGAGGAATTTAATAAGACCAATAGTGTACTTTATGAATCGGCATGGAAGTCACAGTTTCTTTCAGGCATGATGCAGCCTATAATGATGTTTGTAGGTAATCTTGGTTATGCAGCTGTTGCCCTTGCCGGCGGATTTCTTACGATAAAAGGTACTATAGCAGTGGGCGATATACAGGCATTTGTACAGTATGTAAGACAGTTCAGCCAGCCTATACAGCAGCTCGCCCAGGTCACCAATATAATGCAGTCTATGGCTGCAGCAGCGGAGAGAGTATTTGAATTTCTTGAAGAAGAGGAAGAGGTTCAGGTGATAGATAATCCAACCGAACTTGATAATGTTAAGGGTGATGTTACGTTTAATCATGTATCATTTGGATATAAGGAAAATCAGACCATTATAAAAGATTTTAGTGCTGACATTAAAGCAGGTCAGAAAGTAGCCATAGTCGGACCTACCGGTGCAGGTAAGACAACTATAGTAAAACTTCTTATGAGGTTTTATGATGTAAATAGTGGTTCTGTAATGCTTGACGGTCATGACATAAGAACATTTAACAGGCGTGAACTTAGGGATGATTTCGGTATGGTTCTTCAGGATACATGGCTCTTTAAAGGTACTATCATGGAAAATATAAGATACGGAAGACCGGATGCAACGGATGAAGAAGTTATAGAGGCTGCAAAGGCAGCGCATGCCGATAAATTTATACGAACTCTTCCCGGAGGATATCAGATGGAACTTAACGAAGAAGCAAGCAATGTATCACAGGGACAAAAACAGCTTCTTACTATAGCAAGGGCAATACTTGCTGACAGCAGTGTGATGATTCTTGATGAGGCAACGTCATCAGTAGATACACGTACTGAGGTCCTTATACAGAAAGCAATGGATAATCTTATGAAGGGAAGAACAAGCTTTGTAATAGCACACAGACTTTCAACAATCCGGGATGCAGATCTTATATTATGTATGAAAGATGGAGACATCGTAGAGCAGGGAAATCATAAGGAACTTCTTGCAAGGGGTGGATTTTATGCTGATCTTTATAACAGCCAGTTCGCACAGGCGTAGTATTTATTGGCACATAGTTTAACAGCATGTATCAGGCTTGTGTCTGTAAAGTAATTTAATTTCTTACGTTTTTTATAAGATTTTGTAATACTATTGTACACAAAAAAATAGTATGATAATGTTATATTATCATGATGAAGCATACAGGTATGTCAGGCTTTAATCAGACATACCTGTATTTTTACTCTATAGGAAAGTTCTATATATAGAGTGAAATTGTTCTTATTGAAAAATTATAAAAGAATGGGGGAATACTATGGGATTAATTAAAAAAATTGGAATTGCCGCTGTTTCAGCTTTGGTAATAGCAGGTGGTGCATTTAACGTAAGCACTACTATGGCGGCAGAAAAAATTGATGCATATGATAAGGCTGATGCATCATCGAAACTTTCATCATCAGAGTTTGTATGCTCAGGTAATAAGGTGAGCATGACCTACAGCGACAAGGGCAAGGGTGTAATGATTAAAGGCTCAAAGGAAGATGTTACAGCTACAAAGTATTCATTTACGGAGTCATTTGACTTTGGCGATAAGACACCTGATTATATGGTTGTTGACGGACTTGCCGAGAGAAAGAAGGATACATATCTTGAGTTTTATGCTGATGATGCGGATAAACCTTTTGCAAAAGTAAAGCTTGCAAGACAGGGAAGGGCAGATAAATGGGATAAGTCCCAGAATGTATGTGTGGATTTTAAAGATAATAAAATGACAGGTACACATAAGATATCATTTAAGGTGGTATCTGATGATAAGAAAGAAGTATCGTTATTATTCAGATACATTCTTTTTATAAAATCTGACATACCTACTGTAGACCTTGATATTGATGAAACACAAGGGGCTATAGAGTCAATGAATGGGGATCCTGAGCACAATACGGAATGTTATGGTAAGATGACATTGAAAATTCCTGATGGATATAAGTCAGAATATACTGACGAAACTCTTAAGACCCAGACATACGATCTTGATTATATAAGAGGAAGAGGTAATTCTACATGGATGCCAGATAAGAAACCATATAAGATAAAGCTTGATAAAAAAGCAGATCTTCTTGGTATGGGTAAGAATAAGCACTGGGTTCTCCTTGCCAATTACTATGACGTTTCCATGCTTCGCAATAAGATAACATACTGGCTTGGTTCGCAGCTTGGAATGGAGTTTACGCCACAGAGCGAGTTTGTTAACGTTGTGATGAATGGCAAATATCTTGGAAGCTATTACCTTTGTGAACATGTAAGACTTGGTGAAAGCCGTGTTGATCTTGATGATCTTGAAGAAAGTAAGGATGCTACAGATGAAGCAACTATTTCAGGTGGATATCTTTTGTCAATGAATCCTGATGCTGATGTTGCATCAGGTCAGGTAATAAACACAAGCAGAGATCAGAATTTTCTTATAGAAAGTCCTGAATTTTCAGATTATTTCAATGCTGCACAGTATAAATATATATCTGATTATTTTCAAAAGACAGAAGATGCGATATATGGCAAAAATTTTAAAGATGAAAATGGTGTGTCATACAGTGATTATCTTGATGTAGATGCTGCCATAGATTATTACTGGATACAGGAAATCTCCATGAATGGTGATGCATTCGGCTCAGGAAGTACATATCTTTATAAGAAGAGAAATGGCAAATTATACTGGGGACCTTTATGGGATTTTGATTATGTCGCATGGGGAGCAACAGAATATAATGGTAATAATGTAGAAGGATATACATGTAATTATGCCACATGGTTTGAGAGACTTTTAAAAGATCCGGAATTTTGCAATAAAGTTATTGAAAGATGGCCGGCAATCAGGGAAAAGCTTCTTGAAGCTGCACAAGATGGAGGTCAGATAGATAAGTATTCTGAAAAGCAGTATCAGTCACAGAAAGCTAATTATGCAATACTTCCTAAATACAGTGATACATACATGGACGGGGATATTGATTATACAGAATCAATCAATAAAAATGACATAACATATGACAGTGAGGAAAAGAGACTTAAGAACTGGATCATAGAAAGAGTAAACTGGATCGATCAAAATCTTGATATGATTAAAACAGAATACAACACAGTTAAGTTTATGATTGGAAAAAAAGAGTACGCAAAAGTTCAATGCAGCTCTAAAGGCGGAGTCGAGCTTCCTGTAGAGCCTGTTAAAAAAGGTTATGTTTTTAAGGGATGGTTTACGACTATAAAAGAGGGCAAAGAGTCATATGAGCTTGAGATTACGGCAGACAGCAGAATTACTTCAGATATTATAGCTTATCCAAAGTGGGAGAAAGCTTCAAGCTCTAATAAGCTTTCTAAGATAGCATTCCAGTGTAAGGACTATTACATATATGAAGAAGATGAAGTATATTTAAATATGTGTACAATACCTTTTGATGTCAAAATGCCTGAACTTAAGTGGAGCAGCAGTGATGAATCAGTTGCAGTCGTAAAAGAAGACGGAGTTGTATGTTCAAATAGAAAAAAAGGAACAGCAGTTATAACTGCTGCCGCTTCAAATGGTTTAAAAGCCCAGTGTAAAGTACATGTATTGTCATGGAGTGAAATGCAGGATGCCAATGACTTTACTATTGACAAAGAAAATATAACACTCACCCAGGGTAAGTATAGTCAGGTAGTAACACAATCAGTCCCTGCAAAGTCATATGGAGCAACCTTTATATATAAATCAACTGATCCTGATGTAGTGCGTGTAAATGATTGCGGATATATATATGCCGAAAATCCTGGAACAGCTTATATATGTGTGTATTTTATTTCTAACAGTGATATGAAGCTGTGTAAGGTTACAGTCAAGGCAAATGAGAAGAAGAACAGTGCATTTGAATGGAAGGGCATCAGATATAAATTCACATCTGTAGGTAAGAAGAAAAATGTAAAGGTGGTAAGTGTAACTGATACGACAAAGAGTAAGATTATTATAGATAATAAGATTACTGTATCAGGGAGAAAGTACAATATTACTTCTATTGATAAAAATGCATTTAAGGATTGTAAAAAGCTTAAGAGCGTAACGATAATGAATAAGAATATTACTAAAAAGAATATTAATGAATTAAAGAAGAAATACAAAAAGGTTAAATTTATTATAGCAAAATAAATTGTACTGTTGTTACAGGTGAATGAAGGAAATGTCAGGTGTGAACTGTAATAACTGTTGTTAAAGAGGGGATACAGTTATATCAAATAATTGTATTCCTTCTTTGTTTGTGTTACAATACAGTCTAGTATGCTGTAATCGTTACGGTAAACAGTCTTGTGTGTGGATAGTAACGTGAGCAGTAAGAGTGAACATGTTTGTGAAATGGAGGTTCCCATGACTGCTGATTTTGATAATAATGAAGAAGTAGAAAAAATCAATATGGACGGGGTTCCGGAACAATTAGTATTTGGTCTGGACATTGGTACAAGGAGTATCGTAGGTACAGTCGGGTATAAAGAAAGTACAGATGGATTTGTAGTTGTAGCCCAGACTTCTCTTGAACATGAGACAAGAGCAATGATGGACGGACAGATTCATGATATAAATATGGTTGCAGAAACGATAAAAAAGATACATAAAAAACTGGAATACATGACTGGAAGAAGTTTTAAAGATGTATGTATAGCAGCAGCCGGACGTGTTCTTAAAACTGTAGAGGCAGAAGGCGTAATTAATTTTCAGGCAGAGACTACAGTTACAAGTGAACATATATATACCCTTGATATGCTTGGCATAGAAAATGCCTATGAGAAGCTTCGTAAAGAAAAAGAGAGTGATGATATCAGATTTTACTGTGTAGGATATTCGGTTAAACATTATTATCAGAATGATTATCCTATATCCAATCTTGAAGGCCATAAGTGTAACACTATAAAATCAGAGCTTATTGCTACATTTCTTCCGGATGAAGTTGTTGATGGTCTTTATGCGGCTGTAGAACGTGCAGGTCTTTTTGTTGCCAATCTTACACTGGAGCCTATAGCGGCTATTAATCTTGCTATACCTGAGAAGTTCAGACTGTTAAATATCGCACTTGTAGATGTGGGAGCAGGTACATCAGATATATCAATTACAAAGGATGGAAGTATTATCGCATATGGAATGATACCTTCAGCTGGAGATGAGATTACAGAGTGTATCGCAAGGCATTACCTGACTGACTTCAATGAAGCAGACCGTATGAAGTGCATGAGCACAACAAATGATGAAGTAGAATTTCAGGATATAATGTGTCTTCCACAGAAGGTATCTTCTTCTGAGATTGCTGAGGTTATATCAGATACAGTAAGGACAATTACGAAGAGCGTTGCAGAAAAAATAATTGAGCTTAATGGTAATAAGTCTGTCAGTGCTGTCTTTGTAGTTGGCGGCGGTGGAAAGGCAGCAGGATTTGTTGAGAGCCTTTCAGAGTTTCTTGGACTTACTAAAGAAAGAGTTGCCCTTCGTGGAATCGAAGTATTAAGCAATGTTAAATTTATGCAGAAAGATGTAACAGTTGATTCACTTCTTGTAACACCTATAGGTATATGTCTTAATTATTATGAGCAGAGAAATAATTTTATATTTGCTACGGTTAATGGTGAACGTGTGAAGCTGTATGATAATGGCAGACTTACAATAACAGATGCTGCGATGCAGGCAGGCTTTCCTAATGAAGATCTTTTTCCAAAAAGAGGTAAGTCTATTGAATATTGTCTCAATGGTGAGAAAAGAATGCTTCGTGGTAAAGAAGGTGAGGCAGCCGTCATTAAACTTAATGGTCATGAGACTGGCATGAGTGCTTCCATTGAGCAGAACGCCAAGATTGAGATAACTCCTTCAACAGTCGGTGAAGATGCCGTACTTGAGATAGGAGGTTTATCAGGCTTTAAGTCAACGGTTAGTTTTATATTTAATGATAAAGAGATAATATGTCCTAAGTTTGTTCTTGTAAATGGCGGTCTTGTATCTGAATTTTATGAAGTTCAGGATGGCGATGATATAAATATACTTGATTATTATACACTTAAACAGGTATTAGAATTTATGGATGTTTTGTATCATGGGGATGTATATGTAAATAACGTTATTGCTTCAATGGATACAAAGGTATACGAAAATTTCACTGTAAAATGTGAAATACTTGATGAAAAACCGGATTATGGTGAGAATGCATCCGGTGAAGATACAGATAAAGAAAATGATGGAACAGATGTGCATACCGACGTTAATTATGAAGATAACGATAGTGAAGACCAATTAAAAGCTGTTGAATCTTCAGAAAAAAATGAAATCAGTACACATAGTACAGGTGGAGAAACAGCCGGGGATAATACGCCTTCTCTATCTGATGAAACATATGAACAGGATAAAGGTCCGCATGACATTAATATAGTTTTAAATGGAAATTCAGTTACGCTTAAAGGAAAGTCAGAGTATATACTTGTAGATGCTCTTGATATCTGTGAAGTAGATACTTCTGTAGCACATGGTGAAAATCTTGAAACAGAAGTTAATGGTATAGAATGTGATTTTACACAGCCTGTTAATGAGGGTGACATAGTCAGAATAGAATGGGTATAGGAGGAAGCAATGAAAGTATGTAGTATTGCCAGTGGAAGCAGTGGAAACTGTATTTACGTAGGTGATGGAGATACCCACGTTCTTGTTGATGCCGGTATAAGCCGGAAAAGAATTGTAGAAGGTCTTAATTCTATCGGTGTAAAGCCGGAGCAGTTAAATGGAATTTTTGTCACACATGAGCATAGTGATCATATAAGCGGTATCAATATGATGGAGAAGATGTTTAATGTGCCTGTATATGCTACGGGGAGAACTCTCGATGCAATATGTGCAAAGGATAAGAATGGTGTTATTAAACATGAAAATCTTTATGAGGTGCATGCTGATGAAAAAGTTACAGTAGGTAATATGGAGATTACACCTTTTTCAACATCACATGATGCGGCTGACTCGGTATGTTATACACTTAGTGCTTCCGGTTACAAGACAAGCATTGCCACCGATCTTGGAGTTTATGATGACTATATAGTACAGCATCTTGAAGAAAGTGATGTACTTTTTATTGAAGCAAATCATGACATAAGCATGCTTGAGGCGGGACCATATCCCTATTCACTTAAAAGGAGGATTCTTAGCGAAAAAGGCCATCTTTCCAATGAAGATTCAGGAAGACTTCTTTGCAGAATATTTGGAAAAAAGCTAAAGTATGCTTTTCTTTCACATTTATCAAAAGAAAATAATTATCCTGCCCTTGCTTATGAGGCAGTAAAATGCCAGATATGGGAAGATACGGGGATAAAGGAACTGCCTTTTAAACTGGCAGTAGCAAAGAGGGATGAACCCTCAGAATTAGTAACGCTTTAAAACACCGGATTAATCCGGATATATAATAAATGAGAGCCCTAATCCGGCGGAATGGAGGAAATAATGAAGAGAACAGTTGTAACAGTAGTTGGTAAGGATAGTGTAGGAATCATAGCAAAGGTATGTACATATCTTGCAGAGAGCAATGTAAACATTCTTGATATCTCCCAGACAATAGTAGGCGGTTTTTTCAATATGATGATGATCGTTGATATTGCAGAATGTTCTAAAGATTTTGGAACATTCAATCAGGATCTTGAAAAAATCGGTGAAGATATGGGATGTATCATAAAGGCACAGCGTGAAGATATATTTGATAAAATGCACCGTATTTAATTGTAAAGACATGGTATTAAAGTGATTTTATGATACTATGTTTTTGCAGCTTTACACTTTTTGTTAATTTAAGCAGGTGTGAATGTAATATTATATTTGAACTTGTTAAGTAGGAAAGGAAAAATTATATGATTAATATAAATGAAGTCATCGAGACAAATGACATGATAGAAAAAGAAAATCTCGATGTTCGTACTATAACACTTGGAATCAGCCTTATGAGCTGTATAGACAGTGATCTTGACAGACTGAATGAGAAAATTTACAACAGGATAACCACTGTTGCAAAAGATCTTGTATCAACAGGTAAAGATATAGAGCTTGAATATGGTATTCCTATCGTAAATAAAAGAATATCAGTTACACCAATATCACTTATAGGTGCTTCTGCTTGTAAGACATCTGATGATTACGTAACTATTGCACAGACACTTGACCGTGCTGCAAAGGAAGTGGGAGTTAACTTTATCGGTGGATACAGTGCTCTTGTATCAAAGGGCATGACAGACAGTGAGGAACTTCTTATCCGTTCTATACCAAAGGCACTTGCAACTACTGATTTTGTCTGTAGTTCAGTAAATCTTGGCTCAACAAAGACTGGTCTTAACATGGATGCTGTTAAGCTTATGGGTGAAATCATTCTTCAGACGGCTGAGGAAACAAAAGATAATGACAGTATTGGATGTGCAAAGCTCGTTGTATTTTGTAATGCTCCTGATGACAATCCATTTATGGCAGGTGCATTCCACGGTGTTACTGAAGCTGATGAAATTATCAATGTAGGTGTAAGCGGACCGGGAGTTATGCGTAAGGCACTGGAGTCTGTTCATGGTGTTGACTTTGGTACACTTTGTGAGACTATCAAAAAGACTGCATTTAAGATAACTCGTGTTGGTCAGCTTGTGGCTATGGAAGCATCACAGAGACTTGGTATACCATTTGGTATAACAGACCTTTCACTTGCTCCAACCCCTGCCATCGGTGACAGTATCGCTGATATCTTTGAGGAAATGGGACTTCAGAGAGCTGGTGCACCGGGAACTACGGCTGCACTTGCAATGCTTAACGACCAGGTTAAGAAAGGCGGTGTAATGGCATCTTCTTATGTAGGTGGTCTTAGCGGTGCATTTATACCTGTAAGTGAAGATCAGGGCATGATTGATGCTGTCGAAGACGGTGCGCTTACACTCGAGAAGCTTGAAGCCATGACATGTGTATGCTCTGTTGGTCTTGACATGATCGCTATACCGGGTAATACTAAGGCAACAACTATCTCAGGCATCATAGCAGATGAGATGGCTATCGGTATGGTCAACCAGAAGACAACAGCAGTAAGAGTTATACCTGTTATAGGTAAGGATGTAGGAGATACGGCACAGTTTGGCGGACTTCTGGGATATGCGCCTATTATGCCTGTCAATCAGTTTGACTGCAGTGAGTTTATTAATCGTGGTGGACGTATACCTGCACCAATTCACAGCTTTAAGAACTAAATGTTATATAACAATAATGAGTTTCGCCTGTGAAGCACTGCGTCGTTTCAAGCAACTTATGATACATAATTATTGGCGGATGGTGAGTATGACCAGCCATATGAATGTGGATTTGTAACGTTTGAAAAGTAATAAAGAATGACATCAGTAAAGATTGTTTTTTTGAAATAGTATCCTAAACTTTGGACGGGTTGAGGATGCTATTTCTTTTAAATTATACATATTAATTTTATCATATAAAAAACTATGTTAAATAAAAAATTAAGATAATAATAAAATTATTCTTCAATACCGATTGTATACAATTATACATTGACACATGTAGACATCATATGGTATAACATATGATGGACTTAAACAATAAGAAGAAGCAGACAATGTTTACGCACTATCTGGTCTGCAAATATTAAATGTGCGGGAATGGAGAGAATTATGTCATTAGAATTATCTAAAAAAGCAGCAGCAGTTAAACCATCATCAACACTTGCAATCACAGCAAAAGCCAAGGAATTAAAAGCTCAGGGCAAAGACGTTGTTGGTTTTGGAGCTGGAGAGCCTGATTTTAATACTCCACAGAATATTTGTGATGCAGCAATTGAAGCTATCAATTCAGGATTCACAAAATATACACCGGCTTCAGGTATTAATGAACTTAAGGAAGCTATTTCAAAGAAATTCAAGTCATTCAATAACCTTGATTATGATCCGGATCAGATAGTTATAAGCAATGGTGGTAAACATTCACTTACCAATATATTTACAGTTCTTTTAAATCCTGGAGATGAGGTTATTATACCTGCACCATTCTGGTTAAGCTATCCTGAGATAGTTAAGCTTGCAGGTGGTGTTCCTGTTATCGTAAAGACAACGAAAGAGCAGAACTTCAAGCTTACAGCAGAGGATTTAAGAGCAGCAGTTACAGATAAGACAAAAGCACTTGTACTTAATACACCAAACAATCCAACAGGTATGCTATATACAGAAGAAGAACTTCGTGCAATAGCTGATGTAGCTGTTGAGAAGGACTTTTATGTAGTAGCAGATGAAATGTATGAGAATCTTGTATATGGAGAGCAGAAGCATATAAGTATTGCTTCATTTGGCAAGGAAATATACGACAGAACAATTACATGCAGCGGTCTTGCTAAGAGCTATGCGATGACTGGCTGGAGAATCGGTTATACAGGTTCTTCAAAAGAAATAGCAAAGATGATGGGAAGTGTTCAGAGTCACCAGACATCAAACCCTAACTCTATAGCACAGAAGGCAGCAGTTGAGGCATTAACAGGACCTCAGGATTCAGTAGCTTTAATGCATGATGAATTTGATAAGCGTCGTAAATATATGTATGAGCGTATCTGCAAGATGCCTCTTGTAAGCACAATAGAACCAATGGGAGCATTTTATGTATTTGTAGATGCTTCAGAGGTGCTTGATAAGTCATACAAGGGAGAAAAAGTCGGAAGTGTTGCCAATATGGCAGAGATACTTATCAATGACTACAACACAGCAGTAGTTCCTTGTGCAGATTTTGGATTTGAAAATCATTTGAGACTTTCATATGCGATCTCAATCGAGCAGATTGAAAAAGGTCTTGACCGTATTGAAAGCTTTCTTAATGAACTTAAATAATATTTTTGTTATTAAAAAACGGCATACAGCAGATAAATCGGTTCTTTCTGAACTTTGGCTGTTATACAAAAAAGCAGGTACATTGTACTTGCTTTTTTGTATAACAGCCACTTCTTATTTTAGGGTATTTTTGCTATAATAATATTATCATGAGATGGGTGGTGAAGTTTGTTCTTAGAAATATTAGACTTGGAGCAACAATAGATGGATTGGTACGCCAGGAAAGCTATGAGCTGCCAGTAGAGGCAATCCGTGAAATGATTATTAATGCACATTGTCATAGAAACCTGTTAGACGAATCATGCATACAGGTAGCTATTTATGATGATCGTTTGGAAGTGACATCTCCAGGAGGTCTGTACAACGGACTGACCTATGAGGAAGTAATGAGTGGTCACTCAAAGATTAGGAATAAGTTGATTGCTAATATTTTTAGTCAAATGGGATTGGTAGAAGCATGGGGAAGTGGCATACGGAGAATTTTAGGTGCTGCAACGGAATATGGACTTCCAGTACCAAAGGTGGAAGTTTTTGATGATATGTTTCGTGTGAATTTATTTAGAAATGTACAGAATAATGTAAATGATACTAGTTTCGGAGAAAACTTCGGAGATGGTTTCGGAGAAAGTGACGGAGAAAACTTCGGAAATAAAAATGTAGTAAAAGAATTAGGAAAAGAGAAGCAGAGATTGACAGATACCCAGTTAAAGATACTTGAGTGTTTGGTAGAAGACAAATATATTTCAGCAAAAAAAATTGCGGATAAAATTGGGGTATCTGGACGAACTGTTGAAAATAATATACAGAAATTGAAAGAGATAGGTATCGTAGTACGTCATGGATCACCGAAATCTGGTTATTGGGAAATTGTGGAGTAAGTTATGCTGTTTTGGAGAATATGGTACACACTGTATTGAAACAGTGTGTGCTTAATATGTATTTTTTGAAAGCAAAATGTGCAGCAGTCGTAGTGGGCAAAGAAACATATTTTTAATAATGATAATTCAGTAGAAATCCGGTCAATATAGCATGACGGTGTGAGAGCGATGTGGGCAGAGTAATAACCTATCAATTGTATTTATTTTTATTTTTGCTAATAAAAGCTGTGTGTAGGTTTTTCTTTATTCAGATAAAAGTTTTGTGATTTCAAGGAGAATCCTTTTATTTTTTTCGGTCATATTTTCAGCATTACTAAATATTATTTTGTTTATATTGGGACTTTCTCTAAATATATCATGGTCTGATGAGGCATTGTTAAGGTTTTGAGAATTAATATCAGTTGAAGCTGTGGTGTCAGAGGGCAGATTGTAAGTTCCCCATAGTATTTCATTTGGTGATACATTAAGTGCATTACATATATCAATTAATGTATCAAGAGACATCTTGCTGCTTCCACTTTCTATATGTGATATATGATTAGTTGAAAGGTCAACAGTTTCTGCGAGCTGTGCCTGTGTCAGTTTCATTCGGTTCCTACAGTTTTTTATATTAAGTCCGATTAATTTTAAATCCATTTTATTGCCTTTCTTTTTACAAAAAATTGTGGTAATAACAATATTATTCACATAACATACTGTCTTTATTAAAGATAGCAATAATTGAGTGTAATAAAAATGGATTATCAAAGATGTGTTGCTTTGATGGAGATATATAAACTAAAAAATATTTAATCCATGTCTATTGACAAAAGCGATATTTCCAAGACGTTTAAAAATTAAAAAATATTAATTAGGAGCGGAAAAGGAAACTTGCAAAATATATTTTTTAAAGGAAAATTGAAGAGGACAAAGACTCCTGTAGAGGTTTATG
Source organism: Lachnospiraceae bacterium (assembly GCA_022764445.1). GTDB lineage: Bacteria > Bacillota > Clostridia > Lachnospirales > Lachnospiraceae > Butyribacter. The sequence continues at coordinate 20,326 of JALERT010000080.1, forward strand.
AAAAAATAGAAAAAAATTAATACAAACGCCAACAGAAAAGGTACGACAAAAGAATGGAAAATTATATATGATCCTGATGATGAGAGTATAGTTATAGATTTTCATGAAACAGAAGACGAATATAAGAAAGTTGAAAAATGCTACGGAAAGGTATGAAAACAAGTCTATCTGATATGAATAAAATAAACAGTCCTAATATGAAACAGAAGTTTTATTAGGACTGTTTATTAAGTTATTCTTATTTTTAAAGTTCATCAACCATAGGTATTATCTGTTCTAATATATTGTCAAATTCCTCAAATAACGCCCAAAACCTGTTGAGAGTTTTAAGCTGTTTTATATTATCTGCAAGAACTTTTACTTCTTACACCTACAATTCCTGCATGTTCTGTACACCTACGGTGCTACAGTAACACAAGAGGGGTTCTGAATAGATAGAAAATGTAAATTATGTTATAATAAAGATATATTGTTATAATAAAGAGAGTATGACGTTATTTTTGTAATAATAATGGATAGAATAATAATGATGAGATTGTTAATCAATTATCCGAAAGATTATGAAAAGGAGAGTTCTGGTGAGAAAATGTGATGTTGACAGGATTGCAGAGATTTTATACAAAGAACACTGGGATGGAAATAGTGTAAGAGAACTAAAGGTGTATTGCAGTGAATGGAATAAGACGGATAAATATGGTGTAGATATTAGAAATTTGTCTGATGGGCAGATAGAAAGAGTATTTGTCAGGTATATGTATTTATATGG
>JALERT010000033.1 GCA_022764445.1 Lachnospiraceae bacterium
GTCCAAAATCAAGTTTTGCTTGGCTTTGTCCGTTTGTTTTACTGATGTATTGTTTACACAATCATCTGCTTTGAAAATCTTTTATTTAGAATTTTCAGGGTTGTTTTACTGTTCAGTTATCAATGTTCGTTTCGCTTCAAAGCCTTATATTTACTGACTTTAGAAGCTGTTTGGCTGACTTGTTTTCTTTGCGTCAGCGAGATATATCTTATCACGCTCGCGTTAACTTGTCAAGTACTTTTTTAATTTTTTGTTTTGATTTTTATTTTCAAAACCTTTGCTATCGCTTTTGCTTTCTCGCGACAACATACGTTATATTATCATATCATTATCCGATTGTCAATGCTTTTTTTGAAATATCTTTTAAGATTTTCCCAAATTTTTCTCAAGTATAATTTAAAACATATTGCTATGAATTTAATATAACTTTCGCTTACCAGTCGTTTCTATTTTCTGCGACAGCGAGATAAATACTATCATTTATATGATTGTTTGTCAACTGGTTTTGTAAAAAAACATAAACATAAAAAATGTGGGAAGACTAAGCTTCCCACTCGTTAATGTTCATCTCTTTACGGATTGACTACCGAAGGTTAATGGAGACCTCTCATTATTCAATATTGAACATACTAAACTATCTAACTCCGGAAATATCCTTAACCAAATCTCCTCAGCTTCCAGATAGTCTTCCTCTACCACAAATCTTTCCCTATAATCATATTGATCTCTTAATCTAAAAAGAATATCTATATCCCTTCCAATATTATCGTATTTAAATTTAATCCCAAACTGACTTAAAAAGCCTTCCTTTTTAGCCTCTCTGTTAAAATAGCTTATTAATGCACTATGACTATTATAATCAACACCGGTATCCAATATCGAAATGGCTTTTATAAGGTGATAAACACTATAATAGAAATTGCGTATCAGTAAATTTTCATTTGGTTCGTTTTCTCTTGATTTATAAATTTCTGAAGCTGTATCTGAAGCCTGTCCTAATTCTTTCTCAGCCTCAGTTTTTCTTTCTTCAATTGTTTTAAATTTTATATTTTTATTATTTAAATCAGATTGATTAATTGTCATATTCTCACCTCTACAATATTATAATTGTTACATATTGATTATATCATATAAAGAACATACTTACAAACACTGTTGTAACAAAAAACAAGGGTTAAATCATAACCCTTGTTTTATTATACTATTTATATTAAGTTAATCATCTAACTCTGTGACTGAAGAAAATACTAATTCTCCGTCGTCTTCACTGACTGGCTTTTCCAAACCTTCATCTTCTTTAACGACAGGTTCTTCAACTTTATTTTCAGGCTCATCATCTTCTAATTCGCCCATTTCAGCCTTACGAAGCTCTGCGATATAACTCTCTGCTGACTCATCACAGTCAAGTTTTACCTCACGGTAACGCTTCATACCTGTACCGGCAGGTATAAGCTTACCTAAGATAACATTTTCCTTAAGACCGACAAGTGGATCTACTTTACCCTTTATGGCAGCGTCAGTAAGAACTTTAGTTGTCTCCTGGAATGATGCGGCTGACATGAATGAGTTAGTTGCAAGAGATGCTTTTGTTATACCAAGCATGCACTGCTGACCTACAGGTGGCTGTTTACCTTCTGCAGTAAGTCTTTCTACTTCATCTTCAAAGTCTAATGCATCTACCATTGTTCCTGGTAAGAAGTCAGAATCACCGTTATCTTCAACACGTATCTTCTTAAGCATCTGACGTACTATAACCTCAATATGCTTATCGTTGATTTCAACACCCTGGAGACGGTAAACTCGCTGTACTTCACGGATCATGTAATCCTGTACTGCACGAACACCCTTGATTGCAAGGATATCATGAGGGTTTACACTACCTTCTGTAAGTTCATCACCGGCTTCAAGCACCTGTCCTTCAAGAACCTTGATACGTGAACCGTAAGGTATAAGATATGCCTTCTGATCACCATTTTCGGCTGTTACAACTACTTCACGCTTCTTCTTTGTATCACGAATAGAAACAGTACCACCAAATTCTGCGATTATGGCAAGACCCTTTGGCTTACGTGCTTCAAAAAGCTCCTCGACACGAGGAAGACCCTGTGTGATATCGTCACCGGCTACACCACCACTATGGAATGTACGCATAGTAAGCTGTGTACCAGGCTCACCGATAGACTGTGCAGCTATAATACCAACTGCTTCACCTACCTGTACTGTTTCACCTGTTGCAAGGTTAGCACCATAACACTTAGCACATACACCGATATGTGACTTACATGTGAGTATTGTACGAATCTTAACTTTTGCAGTATCGATATTGTCAGCAATCTTCTTTGTTGCTACGATACGTGCAGCACGTTTAGGTGTAATCATATGGTTTCTCTTAACGATGAGTTCACCATTATCATCATATATATCTTCACATGAGAAACGACCTGTGATACGCTCCTCAAGGCTTTCTATCATTTCTTTTCCATCCATTACACCTGAGATTTCCATACCAGGTATAAAGTCTCTATGAGCACAACAGTCTACTTCCCTGATAATAAGTTCCTGTGATACGTCAACAAGACGACGTGTAAGGTATCCTGAATCAGCTGTACGGAGAGCTGTATCTGACATACCCTTTCTAGCTCCGTGGGCAGAGATGAAGT
>JALERT010000035.1 GCA_022764445.1 Lachnospiraceae bacterium
TAAGACAGCATTTTTACCTTTATTATTAGTAAGAGTAATTGGTTCTGAATTGAAATTTACATTAGCGATAAGCTGAAAAAGATTTGCCCGTGCCTGAGTTACATTCATTGCATTCATAAGAACCTCCATTTATGTACATTATAGCGTACATTATCAAAAAAGCAAGTGGCTTAAACACTTGCTTTTCTGCTTTTTCAATTAATTAGCAAGACTAATTTAAGTATTATGAGTATTAAACCAAGCGTAGTATATATAAAAGGCGTCCACGATATAGCAGACCCTAATCCTAGCACAGCTCCAGACATCGGATTTCCGAATATAGGGCTTGATAAACTATTCGAGGGCGCTATATTAAAAGAATATACTGGAGACTATGACCCTAGTAAAGAATATGTATATAAAAGCACAAGCAATGTTGCAATCGAAAATGAATACCACTTTAACTGTATAAAAAATGGATACGATAGTATTGCTGATGTAGACCATTATTATATATTAAATGGCAATAACTATATTTATAATACTGCTGATACAAGTACATGGGAGGGCAAATGGACCCTTAGTAATGCTATAAAAAATAAAGACCTTTATTCTATAGACTCGGAAGCAGACAGAATCCGTATTGATGACAACTATTATGAAAAGAACGGTAATGATTATATAAAACAGGACATACTTACATATAATACTTATAATAATATCTTGCAAGTAAGCTGGAATGAAAGTAATAAGTATATAGCTAAAGATAAAATTATAAAAGACCCTGATACTGGTGAAAGACAGACTGTTACGTTATGGCAAACAAGTAGTGATCAGCCAGCAACATCTGGATATTACTTAAATATAGATGAAATATCAAATAGCACTTATATAGTTCAATTACTTAGTCTTACTTTTGACGAAGGTATACTTTCAAGCGGTACTGCCTCTGGTACTCTTTATAAATTATCTAGTGATTTTAATTTCCAAGATAATGTGTCTTATTACATAAAAAACAATAATAGCTTTGAAGAATTAAGAATTAATCAAAATCAGTGTACTTTTACTAGCTCTCCTACTACTGACAATAATTTTTATATTTATCAAAAAGGTGCTGATTGGTCATATCCAAATATGAAAAAGCCAGAATATTTCATACTTGCTGGAACAGACAGTGTATATAAATCTATATACAATTCTAACAGTTTTCCATTATATGTCAAAGCTACAGCGTCTATAATAGATAAAACATCACATGATTCACACACTATTTTTGAAAAAACTGCTGTAAAAGTAAACTATTACTATAGTAATGAGGCTAGCAGCTTACAATTTATTTTTACTGATAAAAATATAGATGGAGTCATTACAGCTTGTGGTCTTCCAGATAATATTGGATTAGAAAAATATATACATCTTACAAATCTAGAATATAATAATAAATAAGGCTTCAATGCTTCTGCTGATAAAATAAAAAGCACTTGCAGAATATTTGCAAGTGCTTTTTATTATTTAAGGGCTTTATTATTTATTCAGCATGTACTGCTTTGTAAGTAGCTATTGCCTGTTTAAAGTCTGATTCCATGCTTACTGGAACATAATAGAGAGAATAGTTGGCATCATCTATATCATCTATATAACTTATATAAATTTGTCCATCATTATACTGGCCATCACTATCAATAGGCTCGCTTGCAGGATCAAATTTTATTTGAACAAAGCCATCTTCATTATTCTTATATATAAAGCTGTTATAATCTTTTGTTATATTTATTTGTTTAATATTATCTTTATACTTATCTGCCCTAGCCAAGCTCTCAGCGTATTCCTCAACTCCAAGTGTTTCAAAAGTCACTGGGTTTTCTGAATCCTCTGGGTTTTCTGGGTCTTCAAAATCCTCGGAATCTTCAGAGTCCTCAGTTTCTTTAGTTTCTTCTGAGCTCTCAATTTCTTCTGAATCTTCTATTTCTTCAGAGTCCGTGATTTCTTCTGAATCTTCTGAATCCTCGATTTCTTCTATTTCTTCTGGATTTTCAGGTGTTGGCTGTTCAATAGTATATTGAACATCATAAGGATCATCAGTAGGCATAGAACAGCTTACTGCGCCAAGTCCTGCAGTTCCAATCAATCCCGCAGCTAAGAGTGCTTTAAGCTTTGGGTTCATCTCATTAAGCATTTCTGCTTCAGCATATACTTTCTCAAAGATTGTACTAATTCTTCTCATACTTATCCTGCATTTTATAAACTTAATTCTCATGATTAAAAATTTCCTATAAAGATATTAAATATTTGGAAGAATACTCAAAAACCAATTCAGATATAAATCTGCATTATCGTCATACCAATGATTGCATAAATACAGATTTTGTTCAAAAAAAGTTGATTGAATATAATAGCGTGAATGGGAACCATCGTTATTGAATGCACTAGGATTACTTGAGAGCAATGGAAAATGCAAATTGAATGTTTGCTGACAGTAATTGGCATCCTGCAGGTTTCTTAGTTCGTTCTGAGAAATAGCATTTGCCCTCATAAGAAGTTTCATCGTACTTTTAACGAAATCCTGCAAGTCATAGTTTTTACCATTAATTATTAGATTTGCCATAATATTTGCTCCTCATTTGTTATACTTATGTTGCGAAAACGAGCGTAGCGAAGTTTTCGCAACATAGGAATTTTTCAATCCTATGTTCAGTGTACACTGAACATAGGAATTTTTCAATCCTACGCATTGAATCACGTTAAATCTAACCGAAAAAAAAGTGGTGAATCAAGTAAAAATCTAACCCAAAAGAGAAGCCTGATGAGGGCTGAAAAATGGGATTGGATATGAAAACAAAAAAGAAACTGACGGAAGAAACGGCTAAAAGATACTGCAAGGCCGGCAAAAAGCAGAAGTCAACAATCATAGACGAGTTTACTGCGACAACCGGATATAACCGAAAGTATGCAATTCACATACTCAAAAATGCGGCAAAAATAAAAATTACGCACTTCAACAACGTCGAGAAAAAGTCCGTGCAGGTAATCACAAAACAGCGGAAGAAACGAATCTATGTAAAATATTATGGAGCTGATGTAAAGGACGAAATCGTCCG
>JALERT010000029.1 GCA_022764445.1 Lachnospiraceae bacterium
CTTCACCACGAATCTGATTTGCCTCTTCGTCGAGTTTTACTCCGATTGCACCAAGACCTTCCATAATTCTCTTACGTATTGTTAAATTATTCTCACCAGCGCCTGCTGTAAGAGCTATCGCATCGACCCCACCAAGAGCCATATAGTAAGCGCCTATATATTTGATTATACGGTATACGAGAACATCAAGTGCGTTTTTCGCATCTTCATTACCTTCTGCTTCAGCTTCAACAAGATCACGGAAATCATTTGATATACCTGAAAGTCCGAGTACACCTGATTTTTTATTGAGAATCATTGTCATATCGCTTACGCTTATATTTTCCTTATTACAAATAAATTCTATAATAGCAGGATCTATATCTCCTGAACGTGTTCCCATTGCAAGACCTTCAAGAGGAGTCATACCCATACTTGTATCAACTGATTTACCATTCTTTATCGCAGAGATACTTGCACCACTTCCTATATGACATATTATCATCTTGGAATTTTCGTAGTCGAGTCCTGCAAGTTCTGCAAGTCTCTTAGATACAAAACTGTGGCTTGTTCCATGGAATCCATAACGTCTTACACCATATTTTTCATAATACTCCTTTGGAAGAGCATAAAGATAAGCTTTTGGAGGCATTGTCTGATGAAAAGCAGTATCAAATACAGCTACATGCTTAACATTAGGCATAACTTCCTGACATGCACGTACACCAAGTATATTGGCAGGGTTATGAAGTGGTGCAAGATCATTACATGATTCAATATCCTTGATTACATCTTCTGTGATTACAACAGATGAAGAGAATTTTTCTCCACCATGCACCATTCTGTGTCCAACTGCATGAATCTCATCAAGAGATGAAATTACACCTGTCTTTGAATCAACTAAAAGATCAAGAACCTTCTTGATTGCTACTGCGTGGTTAGGCATTTCATATTCTATCTCATTTTTCTCGCCATGAGCTTTATATGTAATAAGACCATCAAGTCCAATACGCTCACAATTGCCTGATGCGCTTACCTCTTCACTTACAGAATCAATAAGCTGAAACTTTAATGATGAACTTCCACAATTTACTACTAAAATATTCATTTTTTTATCTCCATTCATTTTATTTTATCTTTACATCGTGTAAAGCTATTTCTTATCCCCCATAAAAAACAAAGCTACCGTTCCCGGTCCGGAATGCGCTGCAATTACTGGATCAAGCATTCTGATTAATACTTCTTTTACATCATATAGCTTTTTGATCTTTTCTGCAACATACTCTGCGTCTTTTAAACAATCACCATGACTTATATAAACAGACTGTTTCTGAGGTTCAACTATAGATGATTCCATATGTTTAATAAGTGCATTGAGTGATTTTTTACGTCCTCTAACATTTTCCACAGGAATCAACTTTCCTTCATCATCTACATGAAGAACAGGTTTTATTGAAAGTGCAGTACCAACTACAGCAGTTGCAGCTGAAATACGTCCACCTCTTTTTAAGAAAAATAAATCATCAACAGTAAACCAGTGACATACATGATTTCTATTATTTAGTATCCATTCGGCATTATCCTCGATTACCATACCGGCTTCACGATTTTTAATGGCATAATGTACAAGCAGACCTTCCCCGAGAGCTGCTGCACGTGAATCGATTGCATATAATTTTCTTTCAGGATATTTCTTTTTTAATTCCTCTGTAACCATAGATACAGTCTGAAATGTACCACTTAGTGCCGAAGAAAAACCTATATAAATATAGTCTTTTCCTTCTTTGACTATATCCTCCAAAACATCATTGGTATCCCCTGCATTTACTAAAGAAGTCTTTATATCTTTTTTTTCACGCATCATTTTATAAAATGCAGAAAGGTCATTATTCTCCCCTTTAACATACCCCTTATATTCCTTGTCATCCACATAATAATTTAGAGAAAGTATTTTAAGATTATATTTCTCAATCATTTCCTCAGGTAAATTAGCTGTAGAATCTGTCACTATTATATAATCACTCATCAATATTCCCCCACTATAATAACAAAACGGACAAGCTTCAATTAATTCCTTAAATTTTCCACTTTGTAAGGAACCTTCCTATATGATAAAATATAGGTAAAGATCACTTATCGTATTAATAGTATGTGCAGTTATTATCCAAACCAGATACAACAACCACACAATACTATTTAAGTATACTTGAATCATTTTTCTTTGTCTAGTATGAATCACCCTAAATGCCGTACTGTTTCGCTGAAGATGCTTTTTTAAGAGTGCAGGTGTAAAAACGTAGGCGTAGCAGGCTGCGCTGATGCTTTTACATCTGTGCTACCGGAAAAGCAGTTCAGCCTTACATTAAATTTATCTTTGATGCAGGAGGTTCTTATGAAAACAATCGGAATAATTGCAGAATACAATCCATTTCATAATGGACATAAATACCAGATTGATAATATAAAAGAAAATCTGGGTGCAGATAATATAATTATAGTAATGAGTGGAGATTTTGTTCAGCGTGGCACACCTGCATGGACAGATAAATATCTCCGTACACAGATGGCTCTCAGGTGTGGTGCGGATGTCGTTTTTGAACTACCTGTGAGCCTATCAACTTCAAGTGCCGAAACTTTTGCCATGGGAGCCGTCAGCCTTCTTGACGGACTTGGTGTTGTAGATGGTCTTTGCTTTGGAAGCGAATGTGGCGATATATCACTTCTTCAAAATGTAGCTGAATTCCTTGTCAATCCCCCTGCTTCCTATGACACAGATATCGAAAGACTTGTCAAAGCAGGCAACTCCTATCCTGCTGCCAGACAAAAAATTCTTGAGAAGCATTTTAAGGATATGTTCATTAATTATCCTGATTTCTTCTCTTCTCCCAATAACATACTGGCAATCGAATATCTAAAAGCACTTACAATTCTTAACAGTGATATTAAGCCTGTAACCATAAAACGTCTTGGTGGGAATTATCATGACGCAGAACTTTCTGATTCCTCTCTTTCATCAGCATCAGCTATACGAAATCATCTACTGTCACCATCATTGCTTCCTAAATGCTCTGATGATCTGCCCAATGATGTCATGTCCCTGCTTTCTGAAAATGCTGACAGATATCCAATATATGAAGATGATTTTTCTCACCTTTTGTACGGAAAACTGATGACAGAAATATATACTCAGGCGGATATGACACATTATCAGGATGTATCCGATGCAATTCAGAACCGAATAAAAGAAAAAATTGGAGAATACAAGTCATTTTCTGAATTTGCTGCACTTATTAAGACTCGCCAGTATACTTACAGCCGTATATGCAGAAGTCTTTTACACATTCTCCTTAACATATATAATGATTCTACTAATAATCAAAAGTCATTATATGCACGTATCCTCGGCTTTAGAAATTCAAAAAGTGATTTAATAAAACCTTTAAATAATAAAATTCCTATCATAACAAAAGTTGCGGACGGAGAAAAAATAATTGAAGAATATTATGAAGATAACCTTGCAAATGCACAGGCTCTTAACCAGTTTAATCAGACAATATATGCTTCTGAAATATATCGCTTTGTACAGAATGATAAATTTAAAAATAACCTGCAAAATGATTATAGAAGAGGGGTAATTATTTTATGATATAAAGTATAAAACAAAAGCTCCAACGCATTGAAAGACTTCGGTTATACCTTAAGATAATTCTTAATAAATCAATTCTATATAAAAAAGACCTGCCAGAGCCTTAACTCCGACAGGTCTTTTTCTTATCTCATAACCTAGGATATAAGTTTAATTACTTATAATATGAGTTTAATTATTTATAAAGTTCTACTAACTTCTGTAAGTGTTCGTAACGAGCCTTTGCAGCATCCTCTGATGCCTTAAAGAGCTTCTCTGCACGCTCTGGGAATGGCTTAATAAGACGAGTATAACGAGCCTCGTTGTTAAGGAATGCCTGGTAATCATCGAAGTCTACACCCTTTTCTGATGTGAATGTAAATGGATTCTTACCTTCTGCCTTATTAGCAGGATTGAATGAGAAGAGGTTCCAGTAACCAGCCTTAACAGCTTTCTTCATCTCTTCCTGGCAGTGGTTCATGCCACCCTTAGCGATACCGTGAAGTTCACAAGGAGCATAACCAATGATGAGTGATGGTCCTGGATAAGCTTCTGCTTCTGCAATTACCTTAACAGCCTGTGCTGGATTAGCACCAAGAGCGATCTGTGCTACATATACGTAACCATAGCTCATAGCGATTTCAGCAAGACTCTTCTTACCAACTTCCTTACCAGCTGCAGCGAACTGACAAACTTCACCGATATTAGAAGCCTTAGATGCCTGTCCACCTGTATTTGAGTACATCTCTGTATCGAATACCATAACGTTAACGTTCTCACCTGAAGCAAGTACATGGTCAAGACCACCGAAACCAATATCGTAAGCCCAACCGTCACCACCGAAGATCCATACAGATTTCTTTGAAAGGTAATCTTTCTTATCGATAGCTGCCTGAGCATCAGGACATCCGGCTGCTGCTGCCTTCTCAAGTTCTGCGATTAATGCAGCTGTAGGCTCAACGTTTGCCTTAGTATCCTCTTTAGTTTCCATAAACTTATCAAATGCAGCCTTTAACTCTGCACTAGCCTTATCAGACTCTGCACAAGCCTTAGCTGAAGCGATAGCTTCTTCACGGATATACTTCTGACCAACATACATACCTAAACCATGCTCAGCGTTATCTTCAAATAATGAGTTAGACCAAGCTGGACCCTTCTTAGAATCCTTGTTTACTGTATATGGTGATGTAGCTGCAGGGTTACCCCAGATAGAAGAACATCCTGTTGCATTTGAAATGTACATCTGCTCACCGAAGAGCTGTGTAACTAATCTTGCATATGATGTCTCTGCACAACCTGCACATGATCCTGAGAACTCAAGAAGTGGCTGGTTGAACTGGCTTCCCTTAGGAGTAGTATCAGCAAATCCGCTGTCTTTCTTTCCTACATTGGCAACTAAGTAATCAAATACTGGCTGCTCGTCTGCTTGTGACTCCTGAGGAACCATCTTGATAGCACCTTCAGATGCCTTAGGACATACTGTTATACACTCACCACATCCCATACAGTCTAATGGAGATACGCTCATTGTAAACTTATATTCGCCAGCCTTAGGCTTTGTATCAGCTACTTTTATATTAGCAGGAGCTGCTTTAACTTCGTCATCTGTAAGTAAGAATGGACGAATTGTAGCATGTGAACATACAAATGCACAGTTATTACACTGGATACATGTTTCAGGATCCCAAACAGGAACTGTTACGGCTGTACCACGCTTCTCGTATGCTGAAGCACCTGTCTCGAACTGACCATCAGGGTTATTAATGAATGCAGATACTGGAAGGCTGTCACCATCCATCTTAGAGATTGGCTCTAAGAGTTCTTTAACCATCTTAACAACCTCAGGACGACCTGTGATTTCCCTTGCAGGAGCATCTGGAGCAGGATTCTTCCATGACTCTGGAACTTCTACTTTGTGTACAGCATCTAATCCGGCATCAATAGCCTTGTAGTTCATCTCTACTACAGCATCACCCTTCTTGCTGTATGACTTCTTAGCTGCTGCTTTCATATAATCAACTGCTTCATCGATAGGCATTACATCTGCTAATTTGAAGAATGCAGACTGAAGGATTGTATTAGTACGTTTACCCATACCAATTTCGATAGCCTTGTCAATAGCGTTGATTGTGTAAAGCTGAATATTATTGTCAGCGATATACTTCTTAGCTTCTGCATTTAACTTAGTCTCTAATTCCTCATCTGACCACTGGCAGTTGATTAAGAATACTCCGCCCGGCTTAACATCCTGAACCATCTTCATACCCTGAACTACGTATGCAGGATTATGACATGCTACGAAGTCAGCCTGATTGATGTAGTATGGGCTCTTAATTGGGTTATCGCCAAAACGAAGATGAGATATTGTAACACCACCAGTCTTCTTTGAATCATACTGGAAGTATGCCTGAATATACTTATCTGTGTGGTCACCGATAATCTTTGTAGAGTTCTTGTTAGCACCAACAGTACCATCACCACCAAGACCCCAGAACTTACACTCTTTTGTTCCAGGAGCAGATGTTATAGGAGCTGGCTTAACTTCTGGTAAGCTTAAGTCTGTAACATCATCAACGATACCGATTGTGAAACGATGCTTAGGAGCATCTTTCTCTAACTCTTTGTATACAGCAAATACTGATGAAGGTGGTGTATCTTTTGAACCAAGACCATAACGTCCACCTGTAAGAACGATATCATTTAATCCTGCTTCACGAAGTGTAGCTGCTACGTCAAGATAAAGAGGCTCACCTAATGCACCAGGCTCTTTTGTACGATCAAGAACAGCAATCTTCTTAACTGTCTTAGGAAGAACCTTAAGAATAGCTTCTGAAGACCAAGGACGGTATAAACGAACTTTGATAAGACCAACCTTTTCTCCCTTAGCTGTTAAATAATCAATAACTTCTTCTGCCACATCACAGATAGAACCCATTGCAATGATAACACGGTCAGCATCTTCTGCACCATAGTAGTTGAAGAGGTCGTAGTTAGTACCTAACTTATCATTAATCTTCTTCATGTACTTCTCTACTACTGCTGGAAGTTCATTGTAAGCTTTGTTACAAGCTTCACGATGCTGGAAGAATACGTCACCGTTCTCATGTGAACCACGAGCTGCCGGATGCTCAGGATTAAGAGCATGCTCACGGAATGCTTTAACAGCGTCCATTGGACACATTTCCTTAAGATCTTCATAATCCCATTTCTCAATCTTCTGGATTTCATGAGATGTACGGAAACCATCGAAGAAGTTAATGAAAGGTACTTTACCCTCTAATGCTGCAAGATGTGCAACTGGGCTTAAATCCATAACTTCCTGTGGGTTTGTCTCAGCTAACATAGCGAAACCTGTCTGACGGCAGGCATATACATCACTGTGATCACCAAAAATATTAAGAGAC
>JALERT010000064.1 GCA_022764445.1 Lachnospiraceae bacterium
AAACGCAAGCTATAACTCTTGCGGAGAAGGCTAACCGCCTACCGAATAGGGTAGCACCAAATATATTATAACAAACAAATGTTCTAAAATCAATATGAACTACAAAAGAATGGTTGAGGTTTATGGGGATGATAGATGAAAGTAAAGATAGGAGATTTAACTAAAATAAAGACAGGTAAGCTTGATGCAAATGCTTCGTCAGAAGATGGACAATATCCATTTTTTACTTGCTCAAGGGAACCATTAAAGATATCTAACTATTCATATGATTGTGAATGTGTTCTGGTAGCTGGTAATGGTGATTTGAATGTCAAGTATTACAATGGAAAATTTGATGCCTATCAACGTACATACATTATCGAGGACAATAGCGATGGTAAATTATATATGCCATACCTTTACTATTTTATGGAAGACTATATTGAAGAACTTAGAAAACAAGCTATTGGCGGTGTGATAAAATATATTAAACTGGGCAATCTTACAGATGCTATGATTGAATTACCCTCTGTTGATGAACAGAAGGAAATAGTTAATATTTTAGACAAGGCAAAGATACTACTAGATTTACGTAATGATGAGATTTCTAAGTTAGATGACCTCATCAAAGCCCGATTTGTCGAGCTGTTTGGAGATGAGAATAATTCAAAAAAATGGAAAACTGTTAATGTTGAAGATGTGGCAGAAGTTCAGGTTGGAGTAGTTATCAAACCATCACAATATTACACAGATGAGGCAAATGGAGTGAGAGCATTTCGTTCTCTTAATGTAGGTGAAGGATTTATTAAGAATAGCAATTGGGTTTATTTTACTCAAGAGGGTCACCAAAAGAATTCAAAGTCTATTTTGAAGGAAAACGATTTGTTGATTGTAAGGTCAGGGACGCCAGGAACGACATGTGTAGTAACTAAGGAGTATGAAGGATGCAATGCAATTGATATTATTATTGCACATCCAAACAGTGAATTGGTTAATCCATACTATTTATGTGCTTTTACAAATATGCCTCATGGGAAGAAACAAATTAATGAGGGAACTGGTGGGGCGGCACAACAGCATTTTAATGTTGGAAAATATAATAAATTGCATTTAATGTTGCCGCCATTAGAGATACAAAACGAGTTTGTTTCGTTCGTCCACCAAGTCGACAAATCAAAGGTTATAGATAAAAAACCACTTTATAAAGGGGGAATTTACAATGGAAATAAATTTTTCATTTCTTAAAGAAAAAAGAGAATATGATTTATTTGCAAATGCATGTATAGATGCAGAAAGAAAACTTGATTCATCGCCTGTTATGAGTGCTGTTGCGTCTAGAAAGGCTTTGGAATTGTGTGTAAAGTGGGTTTATTCTATTGATTCTGCACTTGGAGAAATAGAATATAGAGAAGGTTTACAATCTTTGTTACATAATAATGGTTTTCCGTCATTAATGGATTATACATTATGGAAAAGATTGCAGTATGTTGTGAGGAATGGTAACGAGTCGGTACATACATCAAAGAGTCTTGATAGAGATGACGCTGTGTTATCATTAAATATTTTGTTTGATTTTGTTCAATGGATAGATTATTGCTACGGAAGAGATTATATTGAACGTACATTTGATGAGAAGAAAATTCCTGATGCTTCAAAAGAAGCAGAATCGGTACAAGAACAGTATAAACAAGTAATAAAAGATGTTCAAAGGAATGCTGACAAGATTGTTGATGAAAAAGATAAAGAAATAGAACGTCTATTAAAGATGAATGAGAATCTTCGTCAGCAGATGAAAGACCAGAAAACAAAAAATGTAAAAGAACGGGATAATACATATGATCCTAATATGCCTGAGTGGGTTACAAGAAAGAGATACATTGATGCTGATTTGAAAGCAAATGGCTATGTATTTAATCAGGATGCAAAGCGTAATTGCATTGAGGTTGAATACCCTGTTGTTGGTATGCCAAATGAAACCGGAACAGGTTATGTTGATTATGTAATTTGGGGCGATACAGGAAAGATTATTGCTGTGCTAGAAGCTAAACGTGCAAGTGAAAGTGCAGATTTGGGACGAAATCAGGGCAAATTATACGCTGATTGCATTCAAAATATGCAAGGATTCAGACCGGTTATTTTCTATACAAATGGATTTGAAACATATCTTTGGGATGATCAAAATAGTGCTCCAAGAATTGTAAGCGGAATGTTTCCTCAAAAAGATATCAATGCAATGATTGAACGAAGATATATTAAGAAGCCTGTTAGTAGTATTCAGATAGATGAAGAAATTACAAACAGATGGTATCAGCTTCGGGCAGTTACAAAATGTTGCGATAATTTTGAAAAGGGAATTCGAAAATGTTTGCTTGTTATGGCAACAGGAACCGGAAAGACAAGAACTGCTGCATCCGTTGTTGATGTTATGACAAGAAGTCAACAAATGGGACGCGTATTGTTCCTTGCCGATCGAAAGGAATTAGTAAAACAAGCAAAAAATGCATTTTCTTCGTATATTCCCAATACAACAATGTGTAATCTGTTGTTGAATAAGGATGAGAGAAATGCCAATATTGTTTTTTCAACTTATCCAACTATTCTACATGCGATTGATACAATGAAGAATTCGGATGGTTCCAGGTTCTTTTCGCCGGGACATTTTGATTTGATTGTAATTGATGAAGCACATAGAAGTATTTTTAATAAATATAGGGCGATATTTGAATATTTTGATGCTTGTTTGTTAGGACTTACTGCAACTCCAAAGAAAACGGTACATCAGTCGACATACGAGTTCTTTGATATGAAAAATAATATGCCTACGGATGTTTATGAATATGATGAGGCTGTTAATAAGGATCACGTTTTAGTTCCATTTTATTTGATTGAAACTGCAACTCGAATTCCTGATGATGGCATTACATATAAGGATTTAGATGATGATGAAAGAGAAGCTTATGAGGATGAGTTTTGTGAAGATGATGGTCTTACGGAACGTATTCCTCCGGAGCAAATAAATAAGTATATTTTCAATAAAGATACTGTAGACAAGATGATTTCTGATTTGATGAATAATGGAATCAAACACAGAAATGGAAATCATGTAGGAAAAACTATTATTTTTGCACAAAACAAAAGGCATGCAAAGTTTATTGTTGAGAGATTCGATAAGTTATATCCGCAGTATAAAGGGTCATTCTGTAAACTTGTAGTATGTGATGAACCATATGCGGAAAAAAACTTAGATGATTTTAAAAAGCCAGATGAGTATCCGTTTATTACGGTAACTGTAGATATGCTTGAAACTGGTGTGGATGTTCCTGAAATAACAAACTTATTATTTGCAAAAAAAGTGTATAGCCGAATCAAGTTTGACCAGATGATAGGAAGAGGTACACGTTTATGTAGTGATCTTTTTGGAGAGGGAGAAGATAAAAAGGAGTTTTATGTATTTGATTATATGCGTAATTTTCAGTTCTTCGATGAGCATCCAAAAGGAATTAGGACAAACACTTGCTCCGGTAACTGCACGCTTTATTCGTATGGTTCAGATTATTCGTTTGTTGCAAGATGCTAGTTATTCAGAAGTGGATTATCAAATTATAAGAGAGGATTTGGTTGATCATGTAGTTGGTGATATCCAAGCTATGAATCCTGAGCGTGTTGAGGTGCATTTGGAGTTGCGATATGTTGAACGATATAAAGTTCGAAAAGAATATGAATGTTTGGATGATGTAAATAAGGAGGAGATTATTGGGCATCTTGCAAGTTTAGTAGTAACCGGAGAAAAAGATGAGGCAGCAATAAACTTTGATGTTACTATGTATGGACTAATGTTGTCTGTAATGGCTGGTGGTAAAAATTTCAATAGATTAAAAAGACATGTTGTAAATAATGCAAGTATATTACTTAAAGATAGTGCGACTATTCCAGATGTGAAAGCTAAAATTCCAGAATTAAAAGAATTAACAAAT
Organism: Lachnospiraceae bacterium; assembly: GCA_022764445.1. Classification (GTDB taxonomy): domain Bacteria; phylum Bacillota; class Clostridia; order Lachnospirales; family Lachnospiraceae; genus Butyribacter. Next base: position 3,954 of record JALERT010000064.1, read on the forward strand.
GATAATTACTGGAAAGCTCAAGACATATTAAAATTTGAAGAAACCAGAAAATCATTGAGAGATATTATGAAGTTTATTCCGCCTAAGAAGGTGAATATTCATGTTGTTGATTTTGAAGATGAAGTGGTATTTCGAGAAGAAGGAAGAAAATTTGATATGGGTTCATCTGATTTTGATGACTACCGGGCAAGAGTAAATGAGTACGTGGAAACACACAAGAGTCAACCGGCAATTGATAAATTGTTACATAATGAACCGATTTCGTTAGATGATTATAAAGAACTCGAACGTATTTTTACACATGAACTTGGCACCACTGAGGATTATCAAATGAATTATCAAGATACACCTTTTGGTTTGCTTATAAGGAAGATTGCAAAAATGGATAGAGATTCTGCATATGCAGCATTTTCTACATTTATTGCGGAGGAACGTCCGAATGCTGAGCAAATTCACTTCATAGAACAAGTTGTTGATTATGTAGTTGAAAATGGCTATGTAAAGGATGTTCTTGATTTGATGAAAGCACCATTCGATAGACCTTATAAATTTAGTGTGATATTCACAAGGGAAGAACAGATTAAGTTTGTTCATATAATCAACAACATAAAGAATAATGCCTTGGTTGCATAGCCTATTAAGATATGGGGGGAATTATAGGTGGAAGCTGTTGCGCTGAAGTAAGTACATATGATGAAGCTCAGAAACTGGCTGAAACTATAGAACATTGTGAGTAGTAATGTAATCGTATAATAAAGGAGAAAAACAGATGAATGAAATTGTATTAGATACTAAGATTGTTGGAGATATTACTGGCACTTTTTTTGTTCCATCATATCAAGGGGGTTATCGTTGGGGAAAAGAAGAAGTCGAAAGATTGTTATTGTTGTCTGTTTTTTATGTCTTGAGTAGTGGCATATCTTTTCTAAGATACTGATTGAAATTCTCTCCATTCTATGTGATGAATTACTGAGATTTGTCAGAAGTAGTTTCCTCATTATCAACAACTTTGATGATTCCCTTCTTCCACATGATACGGGAAGAAATTTAGTGGCTGGTTATAGTTTTAACCTATAACCAGCCATAATTATTATGTATTTTACTAATTCCTATATGGAAAGTATAATATTAGTTGCCATGAGGGAGAACATCTATACGAAGCTACGGATAGAAAGATTCCCATGGTAATCCCCCAGAAGAAAGGAGAAGTTATGCCGGAGATTGTTATAGATAATCTATCAAAAGTATTTTCAACAAAGGATGGAACGGTAGAGGCTTTAAAGAATGTCAACATTTCCATTGATAAGAGCGACATTTACGGTATTATCGGAATGTCCGGTGCTGGTAAAAGTACACTGGTACGATGTATGAACTTCTTGGAACAGCCTACTGAGGGTAAGGTCTTAATTGAGGGGAAATCCTTAGGAGATTATTCCAAGAAGGAATTACAAAAACAGAGGGAAAAGATTGCAATGATATTTCAGCATTTTAATCTGCTGATGCAAAAGACAGTTTTGGAAAATGTGTGTTTCCCTTTATATATTCAGAAAATGAAGAAAAAGGAAGCAAGGAAGAAAGCGTTAGAGCTTTTGGAAATTGTAGGTCTGGCGGATAAGAAAAATGCATACCCGGCCCAGCTGTCAGGAGGACAGAAACAGAGAGTGGCAATTGCAAGAGCACTTGCAAGTGATCCCAAGATACTACTCTGTGATGAGGCGACCAGTGCATTGGATCCGCAAACAACATCTTCTATATTAGAGTTGTTAAAAGATATCAATGGGCGGTTTGGCATTACCATTGTGATTATCACCCATCAGATGTCAGTGGTTCGGGAAATCTGTTCCCACGTAGCCATTATGAAAGAGGGAGAAGTGGTTGAAACCGGATTGGTGTCCGAAGTGTTCAGTCATCCGAAATCAAAGGTGGCAAAGGAGTTAATCCTAAAGGATACTGATGTGCAGTCGGATGAGAAGCTTCTTGTTACAGAGGATAGAATCAAACATGGAGAACGTATTCGTATTACATTTTCAGAAAATTCAGCATTTGAACCGGTCATTGCGAATCTGGTTTTAACCTTTGCTGAGCCGGTAAATATTTTGAAGGCTTCCACCAAAAATATTGGCGGAGTTGCCAAGGGAGATATGATACTGGAATTCAAAAAAGACAGCACAAAGAAGGAAGAGATGAAAGCATATTTGAAAGAACATGGAATTGAGATAGAGGAGGTGGCAGAAAATGGAGTGGACACCTGAGATAATTCAGATGATCTGGAAAGGAATCGGTGAAACTTTGTATATGACCATTCTGTCAACAGCATTGGGATATCTGTTTGGACTCCCTATGGGAGTACTTTTAGCAGTATCTGACAAGGAAGGATTATCACCAAATCCGGTTTTATATAAGATACTGGATGTGGTTGCCAATATTGTGAGAAGTATTCCATTTCTGATTTTATTGATTTTGCTGATTCCATTTACAAGGCTGTTGATTGGCAAAAGTACAGGCTCTACGGCAACGATTGTTCCTCTGGTGGTGGCAGCAATTCCATTTATTGCACGAATGGTTGAGTCGTCAATCAAAGAAGTGGATGCGGGAGTTGTTGAGGCTGCAAAGTCTATGGGAGCCGGTAACTTTCGGATTATTGTAAAAGTTTTACTGGTGGAAGCAAGAACTTCACTTATAACCGGATGTACCATTGCCATTGGTACAATTTTAGGATATTCGGCAATGGCAGGAACTGTTGGTGGCGGTGGACTGGGTGATATCGCAGTTCGTTATGGATATTACAGATGGCAGACTGGGATCATGATTGTAACAGTTATTTTGCTGATTGTATTAGTGCAGATTTTCCAGTCGGTAGGAATGCAGGTTGCGTCCAGGCTGGATAAAAGAAAATAAAAGATAGAAAAAATAGAAAAGAAAGAGAGGAAAAGCAATATGAAGAAGAAATTATTATCGTTATTAGTAGCAGGTATTTTGGTGACAGGAACTTTGTCAGGATGCGGAGCAGCCAAGGAGGATACAACAGATGCAAATTCAGCAGCAACTTCAGAAAATGTAGAAGCAACTGATGCAAAGAACACAGAAAATAAAGTTATCAAGGTTGCAGCATCTTCAACACCACATGCAGAGATTTTAGCAAAAGCAAAGGATATTTTAGCTAAGCAGGGATATGACTTAGAGGTTACAGAGTTTGAGGATTATGTACAGCCAAATGAAGTAGTGGAAAGTGGTGAGTTTGATGCAAACTACTTCCAGCATATTCCTTATTTAGACAGCTTCAACAAAGAAAAAGGGACACATATTGTAAATGCAGGAGGTATTCACTATGAGCCATTTGGAATTTATCCGGGAACCAAGAAAAGTTTAGATGATCTTGCAGATGGCGATACCATTGCAGTACCAAATGATACAACGAATGAGGCGAGAGCATTATTGTTATTACAGGATAATGGAATTATTACCCTTAAGGAAGGTGCCGGTTTAGAGGCAACTGTAAATGATATTGCTAAGAATCCAAAGAATATAAAGATTGTAGAGCTGGAGGCTGCACAGGTAGCAAGAGTAGTAGGTGAAAATGCATTTGTAGTATTAAATGGTAACTATGCTTTAGAGGCAGGATTTTCTGTGTCAAAGGATGCACTTGCATATGAGAAGTCTGATTCTGAGGCTGCTAAGACTTATGTAAACATTATTGGTGTAAAAGAAGGAAATGAGAATAATGAGGCTATCAAAGCGCTGGTTGATGTTTTAAAATCAGATGAGATTAAAAATTATATCAATGAGACATATGATGGTGCAGTAGTTCCTTTTGATGAATAAGAAAAAGTATAGTAAACTTGTATTTGCATAATAATTATAGTTGTCATTATAGCGATATAGTGGCAACTTTTTTTGTTGTCCCAGAGGTTTTGAACTTAATAAAGTTGACTTGTTTGCACTTTAGCTTTATTATGTAATAGAATTAATTTCTATTCAATATTTGACAATAATTTTACGCAGGAGGTAGCTATAATGGACAAGAACATTACAGACAGCATTATTTATATAGGTGTGGATGATAAGGATATAGACTTATTTGAGAGTCAATATATTGTTCCTAATGGTGTTTCTTATAACTCATATGTGATTATGGATGACAAGATTGCAATCATGGACACAGCTGATGCCAGAGTTACAGAAAAATGGTTTGAGAATTTAAGGGGTGCGCTTGGTGATAGAAAACCGGACTACCTTGTTGTTTCTCATATGGAGCCTGATCACGCATCTAATATTCAGAAGGTAGCTGAGGCTTATCCTGATATAAAAATCGTAGGAAATGCTAAGACTTTTAATATGATGGGACAGTTTTTCGATATAGACCTTGAAGATAGAAAGGTTATTGTGGCTGATGGAGATAAGCTTTCACTCGGAAATCATGAGCTTACATTCATTATGGCTCCTATGGTTCATTGGCCAGAGGTTATGATGGAGTATGAGTCAACAGATAAGGTACTTTTTTCTGCAGATGGTTTCGGAAAGTTTGGTGCACTCGACACAGATGAGGACTGGGCTTGTGAAGCAAGACGTTACTACTTCAATATCGTTGGAAAATATGGTGCTCAGGTGCAGGCAGTGCTTAAAAAAGCAGCAAACCTTGATATTCAGATTATCTGTCCACTTCACGGACCTATCCTTACAGAAAATCTTGGATACTATATTGATAAATACAATATTTGGAGCAGTTACCAGCCTGAGGACGAGGGAATCTTCGTTGCTTGTGCTTCTATACATGGTAATACAAAGAAGGCAGCAGAACTTTTAGTAGAAAAGCTTAAGGCTGCTGGTGTAAAGGTAGCATTTACTGACCTGACCAGAGATGATATGGCAGAGGCTGTAGAGGATGCTTTCAGATATGACAGACTTGTTCTTTGCACTTGTACATATGATGCAGGAATTTTCTCACCAATGGAAGACTTCCTGCATCACCTCAAGTCAAAGGCTTATCAGAATCGTAAGATTGCATTTATGGAAAATGGTTCATGGGCTCCAACAGCAGCTCGCCAGATGAAGGCAATCGTTGAAGGCTTTAAAAACATTGAGTGTGTTGAGCCTGTTGTAACAATTAAGTCAACATTGAGTGATGATTCTATAAAGCAGATGGATGAGCTTGTTGCAAATCTTACGAGCAAATAAAACTCGTAATATATGGCTGAAGTCATCAGAGTGTGTTTTTGAAAGAAAAAGTGAATAATTCCTAATAAGGAGGCAATGATACGGAGATGCAAATTATTAATTCAAAGAAAGCGGTTATGATAGGATGTGGTTTTGTAGGATCGGCATCAGTGTTTGCGTTAATGCAGAGCGGATTATTTACAGAAATAGCTCTCATTGATGCAGATAAGAATAAAGCAGAAGGGGAAGCAATGGATATAAGCCATGGAATCCCATTTGCCAGTCCGATGAAAATATATGCCGGTGATTATGATGATGTAAAAGATGCGGCAATTGTAATTATATCTGCCGGAGCAGGGCAAAAACCAGGAGAGACAAGACTTGATCTTGTAAATAAAAATGTAGCAATATTTAAGTCAATTATCCCGGAAATAACTAAAAGAAATTTCGCAGGAATCATGTTAGTAGTTGCAAATCCAGTAGACATCCTGACACAGGTAGCCATAAAGTTATCAGGACTTCCGGATAATAGGGTAATTGGATCCGGAACAGTGTTAGATAGCGCAAGATTAAGATATAAACTCGGTGAACATTTATCTGTAGATAGTCGAAGTGTTCATGCATTTATTGTGGGAGAACATGGCGACAGCGAAGTAGTGGCATGGTCTTCAGCCAATGTTTCAGGAGTTCCATTAAGCGAAATGTGTGAGATGCGTGGTCATTATAAGCATAAGGAAAATACAGAAGAAATTGCAACCCAGGTAAAGAATAGCGCTTATGATATAATCAATAAAAAGCATGCTACATATTACGGAATTGCAATGTCAGTAAAACGAATCTGTGAAGTAATTATGAGAGATGAGAAATCAATTCTTCCGGTATCACACATGATACATGGGGTATATGAAATTGATGGAGTTTCATTAAGCATGCCTGCTATCGTAGGTGCGGATGGTGTAGAATCAGATGTACCTATCAACCTTAATGGAGAAGAGGCGTTAAAACTTAAGGAGTCTGCTGACTCATTAAAGGAAATAGTTGATACACTAGAATTATAAGTATAATGAAAGGATATAAAATCATGGAAGTAAAGTATTATATATGTAATCATTGTGGAAACATTATAGAGAAGATAAAAGACAAAGGCGTACCTGTTATGTGCTGTGGAGAGGCAATGCAGGAACTTAAGGCTGGTGTAACTGATGCAGCTGTTGAAAAGCATGTACCGGTATATACAGTTGACGGTAATCTTGTTCATGTGGTTGTTGGAGAGACAGAGCACCCTATGCTTGAGGAGCATTACATTGAGTGGATCACATTAAACACCAATCAGGGTGTATACAGAAAAGTGCTTGCACCGGGACAGAATCCGGTTGCAGATTTCAGACTTTGCGACGGAGAGCAGGTTGAAGAGGTATATGCTTACTGCAATTTACATGGATTATGGAAATGCTAAGCTGATACTACAATTTAGCTTGAGATTGTAGGTCTTAAAAGAAAAGTCAGAGGCTCTGCTGTTATTGGCAGAGCCTTTCCTTTAACCTATACAACACAAAAAAGCTGTAAAAAATAGATGTAATGATATTTTCGAATATAATTTCAATGAATTACAGTATTATTCAGTCTGATACATACACAAATGGTTTGGAAAAATAGGCGTTGCAGACAGATTTTTTGGGGGATTCTGTAGTGGAGGTAGAGGAAATTTAAAAGGAGTGACAAAAATGTTATCAGTATTATTTACGTTATTTATGATTTGGATATTTGTAAAAATATTAATCTTTGGAATTAAAGCTGCATGGGGAATATCAAAGCTTTTGATAACTGTTGTATTATTGCCATTGATACTCATCGTGCTTGTTGCATGTGGATTGTTATACATAGCATTTCCAATATTGATTGTAGTGGGAATTGTTTCGTTTATTTCATCAAAAGATTAATATAAGTAAAATTCGATAGAGGTAACAGTATGGATAAAATAAAGTTTCAGGAGAATTTAATAGATCAGATTAAAGAGGCACAGCTAAAGCTCGGGTTTGCAAAAGAGACAATCAGATTATATTATCCGGCAGCATCTTTGTGCCGACTCTTAAATCTTGAGTGCAAAAGTGGTGAAGAACTGGTTGAAGAATTAGAAAATGGAAATGAATTTAAGGAAACTCCATTAGGAGAAATTAAATTTTCTCTATGTGGTGGAGAACGTATAGAGGTTCAGATACCGGCAGAGGGTGCGGTTTATGTTAATGAAAACATTCCGGATCCTCCATTTTTGGTAAGAATAATAGATTTATTTGGACATAGACATCATTCTTCAGAGGAAGAACTTACCATTGAAGATATTTGTGAGTGTTTTAAAAGCTTCAATGACAATTATGTCTGTGAAAAGATGGAGACAGAAACAGACTTTGATTATGTCTTATACTTTCCGGATGAGCAGCCTGACGCATGGTACTACTGCATTAAGTTTGAAATGAATCACGTTATTTATCACAGATTTACAAAAGAGGATTATATTTCCATAGTGAAATGTGAAATTTAGTATGTATTTTATTCAGATGAACATGGCTAAAGAAAAAGCAGTTTTTGAAAGAAGGAAACAATGCAATGGGAATATTTAAAAAATTTTTAAAGAAAAATGATGAATTAGAATGTCTTTTAAATGGTGTAGCTAATAATGCAGCAAATAATTATAAAGATGAGGCACAGAAAGATTTTAAAGATTTTCTAAATAAATTTGAGGAATTAAAAGAAAATAACAAGTTAAATGAAAAGCAGATTTCATATTATAATGATGTGAAATCTAAATATGAGCAGGAGCTTAAAGGATTTCATCATTAAAATGTGGAGGAAAGTTTAATGACTGACAGGATATCTTATTACTTTAAGCGCGAGTGGAAGATACTTTTAATAATAGCTGTATCCGGGATTATATATAATCTTGGTATTCTGGCAGGACCGCTATTTGAAGGAAAGATGACAGGATGTCTTGTTGATATACTTGGTGGAAATGCCGGATTTTCAAAAATGATAATGCTTGTTGTAAGTTATGTCGTGGTTATTGCCGTAGTGCAGATATCAAGATATATTAAGAGATTTTATGTACGCCGTTTTTCCAATAATGTCAATAAACGCATGAAAAGCATTCTCTATAAAAGTCTTGTGAATAAAAGTAAGACAGAACTTGAACAGGAGGGTGTTGGGGATGTAATGACTAAGGCAATTCTTGATGTTGATGACTGCGCCGAGGGAATGAGGAAGTTTACAACAGAGATATTTGATACGGGGATTGCTCTTTCTGCGTATGCAGGTATGCTTCTTTATTATGACTGGCGGCTTGCACTTATCAGTATGATTTTTCCTCCAATTTCTTATTTCATTGCAGAAAAAATGAAAAAAGTTGTCCAGAAAACTGGAACCACGTTTAAAGAACAGGCAGGCATATTAAGTATGGCAACTCTTGACAGGGCTTCAAATGCTTTAACATATAGAATTTACGGATGTGAGCAGGAAAGAAAAGAATCATATGAGAAAAATCTTTCTGCATATGAAAAGTCTGCTGTTAGAGCCAACATATGGGGAACTGCACTTCCACCTGTTTACAGAGTCATATCTATGGCAGGAGTTTTATTTATCTTGTATTACGGAAGTAAAAATGTACTGGGAACAGGATGGAAGTTATGGGATATTGCTGTATTTACGACATTCTTATCATGTTTTACAAAGCTTTCAGAGAAATCATCACATGCTGCCAATCTCTTTAATGCCGTACATAAAGCACAGGTGTCATGGAAGAGGATTAAACCGCTTCTAAAAGATATTAAATATGACAACAAAGCTCGGACCATAACTTCTGGAGAACTTACCGTATCAGGTCTTGGATTTTCTTATCCTGATGGAGGAAAAATATTCAGTGATGTTACATTTTCAGCAAAACCAGGACAGATTGTTGGAATCACTGGTGCAGTCGCAAGCGGAAAATCCACACTTGGAAAGACATTTTTATGTGAATATCCATATGAGGGAAGTATTTATTTTGACGGAACTGAATTAAGAGATATGGATTCAGTGTGTCGTGCAGGTTTATTCGGATACCTCGGTCATGATCCGGAGCTTTTTAATGATAGCATCAGAAATAATGTGTTAATGGGTGACGAGGGCGATGTATGGGAGTATCTTCGTGCAGTATGTCTTGACGGCGAAGTAAAAGAGATGGAGCAGGGATGTGAAACTGTTATAGGAAGTACAGGAATAAGGCTTTCCGGTGGACAGGCACAAAGACTTGCCCTAGCAAGAACAATATGCCATAAAAGACCGGTGATTATTCTTGATGATCCATTCTCTGCACTTGACAGGGATACGGAGAATAAAGTATTTGATAATCTTCGCAGGTATGCAGGAGACAGCATAATCATTATAATTTCACACAGATTGTATCTTTTTTCTGAATTTGATAAGGTTATATGGATGGAAAACGGAAGGGCAGTAACAGGAACACATGATGAGATTATGAGCAAATGCAGTGAATATGCTGATCTTTATAAAAGGCAGTAATAAAAACCTGTTGCTTGTTGTACTGATATGACTTTAAAAGGGGGTGCGTCATATGAAGTCTGATAATGTCACAAAAGTTATATTGTCTGTTATAAGGAAACATATAATATTAACAGCAGGGATTATTGTCGCAGTTGCAGGAGCAGTAATTACATCGCTCATACCTCCACTTATCCTTGCAGAAATTATTGATACAATTACACAGGGTAATACTCTGCCTGTTAAAGTGATGCTTATATTCTTTATTTTTAATTATTTTCTATTTATCGTTCTTACAGGATTTACCGAAAGTATCAGGGAATGTCTGCTTACTGTATTCGGTCAGAAGATAACACATGCTTTAAGAAGTACCCTTATGGATAAACTTACACATATGACAGCAGAAAGTCTTAATCATCAGGAGCCGGGAGCTGTTGTTTCAAGATTTGTAGGTGATGTAGATACTGTAGAGAATCTTTTTACCTCAGGAATAATCAGCATGATTGCCGATGCATGCAGAATTATAAGCATACTTGCAGTAATATGGTTTAAGAACAGAGGTCTTGCAATAGTTCTTTTTATGCTTATTCCATTTATATTCTGGTTTACACGCATAGTTCAGAAAAACATGTTAAAGGCACAGCTTAGTAATCGTATTGCAGTAAGCCGTGCATCAGGACATGTGCCGGAGACACTTCACAATATAAGGACGATCCATAGTCTTGGAAAAGAAAAATATATGGAAGAGAAATATGATACATATATAGAAGAGAGTTATCGTGCGATTGAGAAAACTAACTTCTATGATGCACTTTATTCTCCTATAATTCTTATAACAAATGCAGTTGTTGTCGCAGTAGTTATGGTGCTTTCTGCATCTGGCAGTAAAAACGTACTTCTTTTCTTTGGAATGACAGCAGGTACGGCAGTGGCTGTTATTAATTATATCTCACAGATATTTTCTCCTATAGAAAGTCTTGGAATGGAAATACAGACTATTCAGTCGGCTGTAGCAGGTGTGCACAGAATTAATGAGTTTCTAAGATTTGATGAGCTTCCTTCTGAAATAAAAGGTGATACGCATAGAAGTTATGAAGATTATTTACAGGAGGATAGTGTCGTATCATTAAAAAATGTCACATTTGCATATGAAGATAAAAAAGTGCTTGATAATTTTAATCTTGAAGTAAAAAAAGGTGAGCAGGTAACTCTTCATGGAAGAACAGGCTCCGGCAAAAGCACTGTATTCAAATTAATATTAGGTCTTTATGAGCCACAGAGTGGAGAAGTGTATGTATGTGGTAAGAAAGCCGGAAGTATATCTGATAGTGAGAAAAGGAAAATATTTGGATATGTAGAGCAGACTTTTCATATGGTTCCGGGCACTGTAAAAGATCAGATTACATTGTATGATACAGAGGTATCATTTGAAGAGGTAAGAGCTGCGGCTAAGATGGCAGGAATTGATGAAACTATAATGGACTTTGAAAATGGATATGATACAAATTGTACAGAAGAACTTTTCTCCCAGGGGCAGTTACAGCTCTTATCAATAGCAAGGGCAGTTGTAAAAAAGCCAATGCTTCTTCTTCTGGATGAGATTACAGCTAATCTTGATGCCCAGACAGAAGAAAGTGTGATGAAAGCATTAAAGCGTGTTTCAGAAGACAGGACAGTTATATCAATATCTCACAGAATCAATGCAGAAACAGGAAGAGTAATAAATATGTATTCATTTTAAAGCAGGCATAAGGGACATTAATGTCTGTTTTAAAATTCTACAATCATTATAATTCCTATAAGTGTCATTACAGCACTGATTATACCAAAAATAACAGATATAAATTTTATTATAAACTGTTCGTCATCTACAAAGAATATATCAGGGTTGCTGCTATTATAACGTAAAGTAACTTTATCGCCAACTGAAAACCTTTGCCCTGAAAAAGAATATTTGCTTGTCTTTCTGTATTCTTTTTCATTTACATAGTATGAATATATTGGAGCATATGTACAATCTGAACTTCCGCCATAACATGCATATGCTACTACTGTGGCGATTGTTTCACGATCACACTGAGCTGCTTTCTTCTTTCTATGTTTGTTCATTATTATTGGAACAAGAGCAAACGCTGCACCAATAAATAAAAAAATTCCCGCAATCATTAAAATAGTCTGTTGTTCTGTCATAACTTTTTCTCCTTCTATGTTTTATTATGTTCTCTCGGATCTCTTTAACCCAAACCACCTGTATTAATTATTGTATTACTGATTATAATCGGACATATAGGCAGCAGCTTCATTGACATAGTGAATTGCATTATGGGTAATGTCATCAATCTCCTGATCAGTTACTGTACGTTTGACTTTTGCCGGGCTTCCAATCACAAGAGAGTTATCAGGAATTACAGTATTTTGCGTGACAAGTGCACCTGCGCCGATGATGCAGTTTTTACCAATGACAGCATGGTTTAAAATAATTGCTCCCATGCCTATAAGCGAATTATTTACAATTGTGCATCCGTGGATGATTGCCCCATGACCGATAGTAACGTTATCTCCGATGTGTAAAGGTGCATCTATATCTACGTGAAGCACACAGTTATCCTGAACATTACTGTTTTTGCCGATAGTGATAGAGTCGGCATCTGCACGGACTACAGCATTAAACCATATATTTGCGTAGTCATCAAGAGTAACATCGCCACGGACGATGGCGCCATCAGCGATAAATACATTCTTGCCCAAAACCGGTTTTGCAGAATTTATCACAATAAAACCTCCCTTATTAATCTGAATAAATAACTACCTGATTTCTTCCGTTATTTTTTGCAGTATATAACGCTTTGTCAGCACATTTGATTGTTTTCTGATAATCTTCGCCATGGTACTCTGCAACACCTATTGATATTGTAACTTTGCCAATTGGAAGAATTAAATTTTCCACAGCTTTGCGAAATTCCTCTGCATGTTCCCTAAAATCAACATCATTTCCTGTCAAAATTACAATAAATTCTTCACCACCCCACCTAATAAGGCATTCGTCATTATTAAGACAGGATTTTACTGCTTCCGATACTTTAATTAATGTATCATCTCCTGCAGCATGTCCGTATGTATCATTTACCAGCTTGAACTTGTCCAAATCGTACATGGCAATTGCCATTCGTTTTGATTTTGAATTTTTAAAACGATTATCTTTATCTATCAGACTTGCAAATATATTTCTATTATATGCACCTGTAAGCATATCATGCTGTAAGCTGTCTTCTAGTTTATTTTTCATTTTTAACTGGTCCCGATATGTTTTCTCAATGGCAACATCGAATATGACAATGCCTACATAAAGAGGAATTCCGAGAAGAAACATCATTGTGAGATCCGGGTAATGTAAAAAAGTGTTTGCAATGGCAATGTCAACAAATAACAGTCCATGTCCAATAATCTCATACGAAAGAGGTGCCGCAATACCAATCGCCAAAAATATAAAAAGGATAATGAAAAAACCGACACATGCAAAACTCAGATCATCAAGATACATACATGACCATATGGTGCACCACATTACACTGTGCCCAATTAAATAACTTACAGGGACAATAATGTGGTAATCTTTTGTATGAGAATTTATAAGTAAAAATATAATAAGCGGTATAAGGATTGCAGCACGTGGAATAAGAGTTTTTGTTGAAAATTCACCAATTAGGTAACAGTCTGAGAAAAAGTATCCTATGGAAGGAATGCTGATTGCAATAACTGCCCAAAAATTCATCTTTCTGTAATATTCAAATTTTTCCTGATAAAACTTTTGTTTATTATTAATTTTGCCTAAGTAAAAATCTTCTTTCATAAGTCTCCTTAAAATTAAAATGTTACAAAGTAACCAATTTCCATATAACAATTATAATACTATATTTTTAAGCGAGTTACAAGATTTTAAGTTCAAGAGTTAAAATGAATTGTTACTTAAATAGTGAACAAAATGACGAATTATAGTGAAAAATCTAATAAAATGTGGTATAATTTTACTAATTTATATGGTGTAGTAAATTTTAGGTATTAACTAAGTAACAGGGGGTATTGATTTGAAAGACAAAAAAATTACAGTTGGGGTTTTAGCGGGTAACATATGTGCAGTTTATTCAGATGATTTACTTAAGGGGCTTGTTCATCGTGCAGCAGATGAAGAATATGATGTGCGGACATTGTTTTTCATGGGTGCACATGCTAATTGTTTCGATGAACTATATTATTATCAGGGAGGCAATAAAGAACAGAAGTATCTTTTCCAGTATAATACGGTGTTTGATTATGCCAAACTTGGAAAGCTAGATGTATTGATTGTAGTATTTTCTTCTTTTTATCTGTACATGGGAGAAACAAAAGAGCAGTTCTTTGATCGTTTTGCTGATTTAACGATACCTATTATAATTGTAGGAGATGAATACAAGGACTGCATAAGCGTAAATTCTGACAATTCTGATGGTATCATAAAATGCATGGAGCATCTGATTAAAAAGCATGGATGTAAAAAGATTGCATATTTAGGCGGCCCAAAAGAAAATAATCGTGATGCAAAGGAACGTCTTGCAGCATATCTTAATGTCATGGAAGAAAATGGTTTTGAAGTTAATGACGGAATGATTGAGTATGGTGATTATTCAGCCAATGCTGCGCCACTCTTTGGTAAATTATTAGATAACAATCCTGATATAGAAGCAGTTGTTTGTGCCAATGATACGATGGCGCTTGCAGGATATGAAGAATGTAAAAAGAGAGGACGTATTCCGGGGGTAGATATCGCGATTACAGGATTCGATAATATAGCTGAAGCAAAATCTTATGTTCCATCATTAACAACGGTAGAGCAGAACTCATATGATCTTGGATATATGGCAATGAAGAAGGCTGTTGAGTTATGTATTAATGGCAATATGGATTCTGTTAAGATACCTGTTTATTTTAAACACAGGGAATCATGTGGAAGAGAGCAAAATTCATTCCATAAAGATACTCCGGAAATATCAGATTTGAGTTCCTGTGAGGAGATGGCGAAAAGATGCAGTGAAGAAATTATTCGAAATGTATCGATATATAAAATCGGAATTGGTGAGGACAAGAGCGTAGGAGAACTCTTGTACAGGGTTTTTTATCATATTGTGAAGGTATATATGAGTGATTCCGAAGAAGATTACGATGTAGAATTTATTGACGTGTCTATGCATACTTTGATAAAATACAGAAAATTTGCAATGGATGAATTTATTACAGAGTTATGCCGACAGGTGACAACCATAATTTTTGGTGGCAATAATTTAGAAAAGAAGAAAAAGCTTTCAAGTCTGTTGATTCACATTATAGATTACATACAAAATATTACTGTTATTGAGAATAGTAACAGAGTAGATACATTGCAGCGTAATATCTGGACGACGCCATTTATTACAAGAGATATGATTGCCAATATTGATGATACTGAACAATTATATGAGTCACTTATGGAACGTCTCAGATTTATGCAGATAAATAATGCTTATTTATTTATGCTGAAGGAGCCAAGAGTAAATCATAGTATTCGTGATTGGAATTGTCCTGATGAGCTCATGCTTGTGGCAAAGATTGAAAATGGTACTATTTCAAATGGGGATTCTTCTGATAATTTAAATAAAGAACATGGATTCCGTGATATTATTTCATGGGAGAATTGTTGTAATATGGCTGTCTATGCATTGTTTGCAGGAGAGAGAATGTATGGAATACTGGTTTGTGATATGACGGAAGATAATATTACAAGTATGTACAGTGCGAGTCTTCATATAGGAAGTGCCATGCAGTTTATTGAACTGATAAAGAATCAGAGAAAGATTCAGGCTGAATTAGAGCAGGCAATGACAGAGATAAAGAATAAAAATGATATACTTAATATGCTGTCAGAGAAGGATGAACTTACACAGCTGTATAACAGAAGAGGATTTTTGGAAAATGCCATGGAATTAATCAGTGGAGCACAAACGGATTATATTTTATGCATTTATGCAGACTTAGATCATCTTAAGCAGATAAATGACCAGTTTGGACATCAGGGTGGTGATTTTGCAATTAAGAAGGCAGCAGATTATCTGAGAGATAGCTTGAATTCAACAGATGTGATAGGACGTATCGGAGGAGATGAATTTGCAGCAGTTGCAGTCATTAAGTCAGAAAAAATGGCTATGGAAATACGTGACAAGATTATTTTACAAAGTAAATTATTCAATCAGAGTTCAGATAAGCCATATTACGTTGAGGTATCAATTGGATATTCAGTATTTAAGTGGAGTGAAGACCTTGAATTAAATCAGATGCTTTCCGCAGCAGATGCTATCTTGTATGAAAGCAAAAAAAGAAAGAGAAAAGATGTCAGAAAATAAATTTTTGCAGTTACAATAATTATAAATTTTATCCCACAAATTCTTTGAGGATTTGTGGGATTTTGAGATTATGTAATAAAGGATAAATATTTTAATTGTGTAGGGAGAGATAAAAAATGCTATACAAAATAAGAGAAAAATGGCAACACAGATATTTTGTTGTATTAGTAATCTTCGTGTTGGGGCTGCTTACGTGTGTCCTTCTTGCTATTATGATGTCTTTATGTAATGGTTCATCGGGTGGCTATGATGATGCATATTATTTTTTAATTAAAGGAGTATATATTCCTTTTTTTTCTTTGGCATTGCTTGATATTGTAATTTCGTTTGTAAAGCGTATGCTTCAGGAAAGAGAATATAAATCTGTTATTAATGAAATGAATGGACGTCCTAAGATGCTGAATAAAGGATTGTATGAAGTAGAATATCTTCCGGTAAGCAGATGTATAATAAATGTCAATTTTGATGATATTTAGTATAAATAAAAATATTCTTGTTGGAAAATCTTTTGATTTGATATAAAATAGTTGCTGTATGCCAAAATCAAATGACAGTAAGACACTAAAGAAGGAGCTTTTAAATGAAAAAAATAATTAAATTAAATGATTATTTGTATTCTGGTGATACAGTGTTAAAAATTCTTCAGAAGTATATAGAAGATCTTCGAATGGAAGCAAAGGAAACACATAATGAGATCGATCTTGAGCACAGCAATTTTCTGGTTCATATACTTGAACTTTTAGAACATAATGATTTCCTTACGGCACAGTCACAGAAAATACGTGAATTCTATAAATATATGGCAAAGGAATATCCTTTTTTGGCGTTTACTTTTAAAGGACGAATCAAATCTCTTATTCGTGCGGAAGAAAAGTTTAATGGTTATATTGTAGAATATATTTATGATTATTATACAGAAAACGGCAAGTATCCGTCGGTTGCAGAGCTTAAGAACAGACTTAGCTGTTTTAGGGATCTTATTGCATATAGGATTGTAATATCAATGCCAAAATGTCATCTTAAGGAGCAGGAAGATAAAGAAACTGAGGAGTTAAAATATTTGTATAAGATTGCCAATGTTCTTCCGTTTTTCCTTGAGGAACGAGGATTTACAGCAGAATCAGCTCATGGAGTAAAGCAGAGTACATCTCCTCTTCTTGATGAAGCCGTAAGACCATATTATAGAGATTATATCTGCCATACAGATGAATCCGGTTATCAGTCGCTTCATATAACGTTTTTTGATAACATTTCAAGATCTTATATGGAAGTACAGCTTCGTACAAAAACGATGGATGATATAGCGGAAATAGGTACAGCAAATCACCTTGGGTATGAAAAGCGCCAGCAGAATGAACGCGTAAGAAGAGATGCGATACCACAGGGAGAGAATATTTTCTTTGATGAAGCATATGAGCGAGGAATGTCTCTTCTTCAATTAGATCTGTCAAAAATTGATGTAAATATGTTTGCTGCTGCCGATAACAGCCTTATTAATGACGGATGCGGGCTTTATCGTGGCCGTTTGATCTTGCCATACGAGCACCTTTCAAGGTTTCAGAATGATTTGATTGACTAATGCGGGGAGGACATCATGAGAGAGAACTTAAAGAAAATGATTAGTTACTATAAACCATATCTCAAAACATTTTTGGCAGATATGCTATTTGCCACATTGTCGGCAGGAGTTGCATTAATAATACCACTGGTGGTGCGTTATGTGACATCTACGCTTATTTACAAAGATTCTCAGGTGATATTGGGACAGATAGGCTATATAGCAGTATTTTTATTCATATTATTGGCAGTAGACTGCTTTAGCCGTTACTTCATAGGTAATTATGGTCATGTCATGGGAGCAGAGATGGAGTACGATATGCGTCGTGAACTTTTCGACCATATGCAGAAGTTATCCTTTTCATTTTATGATGATGCCAAGGTAGGACAGCTTATGAGCAGAATTACATCAGACCTGTTTGACATTACAGAGCTTCTTCATCATGGACCTGAGAATATTATTTTGTCACTTTTGAAAATATTTGGCGCACTCGTGATTTTAACAGGCATTAACGGATGGCTGTCACTGGCAGCATTTGCTATTTTACCAATAATGTTTTTATTTGCTTATTTTCTCAATAAGAAAATGCGCCGTACGTTTAAACGAAGCAGAGAAAAAATTGCGGGTATTAATGAGCAGGTGGAAGATAGTCTCGCAGGAATACGTGTCGTAAAGTCATTTGCCAATGAGGATATAGAGAATGAAAAGTTTAAAGTAGGAAATGATGGCTTCCTCGAAGCAAAAAAGATTAACTATCTATATATGGGAAGCTTTCAGGCGGGACTTGGACTTTTTACAACGTTAATTCAGGTAAACGTTATAATGGCCGGCTGCATTTTGGTAGCTTATCATAAGGTTGATATTAGTGATCTGGTAACATTCCTTTTGTATATAAGTGTATTTACCGAACCAATTAAGACACTTGTAGATTTTACAGAGCAGTTTCAGAATGGGTACACCGGTTTTGAGCGTTTCAGGGAAATCATGAATATCATGCCAGATATACAGGATGAGCCGGATGCAGTTGAATTAAAGAATGTAAAGGGTGACATTACTTTTGACAATGTGTCTTTCCAGTACAAGGATGGCTCAGAAAATGTTCTGAATCATGTAAGTCTTGAAGTACCTGCCGGATCATATATGGCACTTGTAGGTTCATCGGGAGCAGGAAAAACTACGCTGTGTTCTCTTATACCAAGATTTTATGATGTTACGGGTGGAAAGATAACAATTGATGGAACAGATATTCGTAAGGTGACACTGAAAAGCCTTAGAAATCATATTGGTATGGTTCAGCAGGATGTATATCTTTTTGCTGGAACAATTTTTGAAAATATTGCGTATGGAAAGCCAGGGGCAGACAGGGAAGAAGTAATTCAGGCAGCAAAAAATGCCAATGCCCATGAGTTTATAATGTCATTCCCTGATGGATATGATACGGATATAGGACAGCGCGGCATTAAATTATCCGGCGGTCAGAAGCAGAGATTATCCATTGCAAGGGTATTTTTAAAAAATCCACCTATTCTTATCTTTGATGAGGCAACATCTGCTCTGGATAATGAAAGTGAAAAGGTGGTACAGGATTCTTTGGAAAAATTAGCAAAGAATCGTACTACTTTTGTAATAGCTCATCGTCTGACTACCATACAGAATGCAGAAAAGATTCTTGTACTTACAGAAAATGGCATTGAAGAGTCAGGTTCACATGAGGAATTGCTTGCACAGGGTGGTATATATGAGAAACTGTATCATATGCATTGACAATATAAGTGGAAAAGTGATATAATTTGTAAGGTTTATGTAAAGTTTAAAAAGCGGATTTTGTAGTTTAAACATAGAGAATGAATTTAATTGGAGGGCTGTTGAAGGAGTTTATAAGACAGCCCTTTGTTTAATTTATTAAGAAATGAAATGCATTGGTAAGCTTGCATGAAAATATAAGAATGGAGAAAAACAATGGGTTTTAAAGAGTGGTTATCACACAGAAAATATAAAAATCAGGAAAAAGAAGTAAAGAAAATAAGAGAAGAAGTTAAACATGAAATTGAAAAAATTGAACCGGGAAGTATGTCAGCATTACGCATGGAATATGCTGACATGTATGAAACAGAAAATCTGCAAGATAACCTTATATTATATGAAGCGTATGCCGGCAGGGGAATGATCTGCAGCCCATATGCTATTTTTAAATGTTTTCTTAATAGAGAAGATTTTAATAAATATGAGCATATATGGGTACTTGAAAGTATAGAGGCACAAAAAGATACGATTAATATGTATGAAAAATTTGAAAATGTAAAATTTGTTCAGAGAGACACACTAGAGTACTGCAGATATCTTTGCAAAGCAAAGTTTTTAATAACAAATTTGTCATTTCCAAATTATTATACAAAAAAAACAGGGCAGATATATATTAATACATGGCACGGAATACCATTAAAAACTTTGGGATTTGATATACCTGATGGAAGAATTACAGGACTAAATACAATACGAAATTTTTTATCAGTAGATGTATTTCTGTCCCCTAATCGTTTTATGACTGAATGTTTTCAGCATGCGTTTCGCTTAGAGGGATTATTTGAAGGTCATATTATGGAATCAGGCATGCCAAGAAATGATAATTTTTTTCATACAGACCGAAAAGAGATAATTCAAAAACTGAAAGCATCCGGAGTGGAAATTGATCCCAATAAAAAGTTAATAATGTATGCTCCAACATGGAAGGGAGACAAGTATTCAGCACCTGATACAAGTACAGAACTTTATTTTAAACTTATAGATGTTGTAGAGAAAAATATTGATACAAGTAAATACCAGGTGCTTGTGAAGCCACATCAGATAGTATATAAGCACATTATGGAAAAGGGTGAACAGCTTACAGGAAAGTTTATTCCTGCTACTATAGATGCAAATGAGATTCTTTCCATTGTAGATGTATTGATATCTGACTACTCAAGCATTTATTTTGATTATCTAGCTAGTGGAAGACCAATTTTATTTTATATTCCTGATTTGGAGGAGTATAAAACTCAAAGAGGTTTATACTTTGGCATTGATAAATTACCGGGACCAATTGCACAGAATTTTGAAGAACTTGGAGAGATGGTGGCAGATATACCTGCTGCGACTTCATATTATAAGGAAAAATATGAAATTGAAAAAGAATGGGCTTGTGGACATGATGACGGAAATGTATGTGAAAGAGTAATTGATACAGTAATTGTAAAACAGGATTTTAGCAATATGATATCATGTGATTACAAGTCTAAAAAGAAGATATTACTGTACAGTGGTGGCTTAAAGCCGGGAAAAACAAGAGAAAATTTAGAAAAACTGATATCAAAATTAGATTATGAAAAATATGATTTGACTTTAATAGTTCCTCATACAGAGAATGAAGATATTTTTGAATGGATAAAGAATGTAGACTCAAGAGTGCGTGTTTTACGCAGAACAGGAACTCATTCTGCCAATGAGGAAGAAAAAGTATGTATGGAGATTATTGCAAAACATGGTGTAAAAGATCCTTTTTATGAAGAATATTATAAGCAATACTTCCCAACGAAGGTGTACGAGAGAGAACTACGACGTATAGTTGGTCAGACTCATTTTGATTATGCAATGGATTATTCGCAAAAATCACCATATTTTATGAATTTGTTTAGTTGTTTAAAAGAAACAAAAATTGTGACCAAAGAAGAGTTGGAGTCATTTGAAGCGGATATATAAAAAAGAAAGAAAGGAAAATATGGTACACGATATATTATGGATGTAAAATATACAATAATGGACAAATACGAAATTGAGGAGGATGTCAGAATATCTGAAGAAAAGCTGTATATCCCTGCATATGACAATGTTTCATGTGAACAGATTATGTGCGATAACAAAAGAATAGATTTTCAGATTGATTGTAAGAAAGAGAAAGATAAAGATGGAAAAATGTACTTTGTAGTAGATTTTACAAAGGAAAAAGAATTAATTGATGACTTGGTTTCTCAATTAGAAGAAGCGAAAGAAACAGTTTTTTCATTTTCTGTATATCTTTTAAATGATGATAAGTGCCGCAGAGTTCAGGATATAGGAAAATCTGATTATTTTGTTCATAAGATTTTATCTGTAAAAAAAGAAAAAAAAGTAATTGTCTTATCAATGTATTTTACTCCGGGTGGAAATATGAGTTTCATTCTGTCAGAAGAAAAGGACATGTATAGAAGAAGTGTAAGAGTATATCTGGATTCTATGCAGCAAAGCGATGGTGTCTGTAAGCTTCTTTGCTTTAGTGAAAGTCCTGCGATGATGCCGGAATGTGGAGGTGAGTTTGTAAGATTTGAGCTTGTTTCTGTATATGAAGGTGATAGATTTACAATGCCTGTTCTTGAATGTGCTCTGAAGCAGGAAGATAAGAAAAAAAAAGTGGAGATTTCTGTAGAGATTAAATTTGATGATATTGAAAATCTGTTTAATTCTCATTGGAATTTATTATCTGTTATTCAGATAGATGGAAATGAGTATTTTGTTCCTGTTGTACATGAAAAAAAGAAAAAGAAGTTAAAAAATAAAGTATTAAAGGAAGCGCAGGAACATCCATATGTGAGACAGGGTGAGGCAGGACTTGCATATATTGATATTGCAAAGGCGGGAAACATCCGAGTATATACGGGAGATTTAAATAATGCAACAGAATATGATGAAGAAGATTTTGAAACTTTGATAAAAGATCAGGAAGTACCGTTTAGTGATAATATTTCTGTAAAAATTCTCGAAGCCGGCATGGGATATATGAAGATGCAGCTCCTTGAAGCATCTTTGAAGAAGATTGATAAAATTGCATTAATGGTATATAAAATGACAAGTCTTCATATTACTGTCGTTCCGGTTGAAATCATAGACACGGAAGAAGGAATACTGAAAGTAAATACAACGGCTTTTTCTGAACTTTGCGAAGGAACAGGAGCAGCATTTAAATTTGCTTTTGCTATTAAAACGGGAAAACGTTTTATGAAAGGCAGATTAATAGATAAAAAAATATATACAGATACTATGATTGGAAGATATGGCATTGAAGAAATGCAAGACTCTGATTATGATACTAAAGATGGTCAGCAGGATGAACATGCAATCTATATGGATAATGTTTTTTCTATGAAGGTAGAAGATGAAATAGTGGATGCATGTCCATACACGAACAATACAGGGTATTATATGCTTCGTATGTGTTCAAGAAAAAATATGTCAATTTATAAAATCGTTTGTGAAGGATTGAAAATACATGTTTCTGGTAAATATTTGGAGATCAGGGCAAAGTGTCCGGATATTAACGGAGAATGGACAGGATTTATCCTTTCATACCGCTATCAGAAAGAAGAAGATAAGGATGAGAGATATTTTAAAGCGGATCTGATCAATAAGAAAAAGGATGGATGTATTATGTCTGTGAAAATACCTTTAAAGGATCAGGTATTTAAAGGTATTTATTGGAGTATACGTCCTGTATTTGAAGAAAATGGTGCCCGGTGTTATGCTTCCCTTAAGGTGTTAAAAGAAGAATTAAAGGAAAGTTATAAAAAATTATTTCAGCGTAATTGTAAATATTATCGGGTGGGAAATGAAAAGTATATTCTATTTCCTTTTATTGCTAAAAATGGAAATATTAACCTCATGTATCGTACTACAGAGGGAAATGATGGCTTTAAATTCCGTATAAAAGAAAGGCTTGGACTTAGACTTTATCAGCTGTTTAAAAAGAGTTTAAATAAAAAAAGAATTATGCTCGTTTATGAGAAATATTGTTATATGGCAGGTGACAATGGATATGAATTCTTTAAATACTGCATGGAAAACAATATGGAGCATTATCTAAATAGAAAAATATATTACGTAATTGATAAAAAATCTCCAGATTATCAAAAAGTTAAAAAATACAAAAAGAACGTATTGAATTTTATGAGTGTAAAATTCATAGCATATATGCTGGCAGCAAAACTTCTTGTAAGCTCAGATGTACGAAGTCATGCATATGCGTGGAGACACCGCTCCAGTATTATTTCTCACGTAATTCAGAAGAAAAAACATATATTTTTACAGCATGGTGTTACTGCCATGAAAAAGGTTGATAATATTTTTGGTAAATCACATAATACGCCAACAAATCTGTTTATTGTAACATCTGATGAAGAGTATGATATTGTAAGCAAATATTTTGGATATAATAAGAATGAAATTGCTTTGACCGGTTTTGCACGATGGGATGTATTAGAGGATAAGTCGGAAGGAAGAAGAGAAATTCTTGTTATGCCTACATGGAGAAATTGGTTAGATGATGTAGATAGTGATTCATTCAAAGATAGTGATTATTACAAAAATTATATGAAATTACTAAACTCAAAACGTCTGGAGAAGGTATTAAAAGAAAATGACGTTCATATGAACTTTTATATTCATCCAAAGTTCAAAGATTATATTGGTAATTTCCAAATTGACGGAGAAAGAATAAGATTAATCCCATTTGGTACAGAACCACTAAATGAATTAATGATGCAGTGTAATATGCTTATAACAGATTATTCAAGTGTAAGCTGGGATGTTTATTATATGAACAAACCGGTATTATTTTATCAATTTGATATTGACACTTATAATAAAACACATGGAAGTTATATTGACATGGAACATGATTTGTTTGGTGATCGTACTTTAGAATTAGAAGAGTTAATTGACTTGATTGAAGAATATATTCACAATGGATTTAAGTTAAAACCAAAATACGAAGAAGAACGAAAAAAACATTTTAAATACATTGATAAAAATAATTGTAAGCGTATTTGTTCGGTAATTGAACAAAAAGAATATTAAATGATATAAAGCGATTATAGCTCAAAGTTTTAAAGAAATGTCGGGAACATAAGGATGTGAAAACTGAAATGGAAAAAAGTAAGTATAGTTTTAGTAAAGATGATACATTACTGTTAAAAGGTGTGGCAATTATTATGATGATGTACCATCACTGCTTTTTAGATGAGGAACGTTTTGCAGGACATGAAATAATTCCTGCACCAATTTCTCTCCGTCTATTGATGGATACAAGTAATTTTTGTAAACTATGTGTGGCAATTTTTGTGTTTTTAAGTGCATATGGGATGACGGTTTCCATAAAGAAAATAAAAGATGATATGAAGCTCTCTGCACAAGAATTTACATTGTATACAAAGAAAAGATATTTTAACCTTATGCAGGGATGGATTTTTGTGTTTGTATGTTCACAGATTTTTTGCTGGTTTTATGCCCATTATCAGATAGAAAGATATGGAACATATAAACCTCAGGCAATAATTTATCTTATACTGGATGGTTTAGGACTGGCAGATCTTTTTAATACACCGACATTAGTTGGAACATGGTGGTATATGAGTCTGGCAAGTGTTATTATCATTACTTTTCCAATACTTATTATTATTTATAAGAAGATAGGAAGTATAGGCATAGTATTGTTTTCGATAGTATTGCCAAGGATTTTTGATATTTCATATGAACCATTTCAGAATTGGTTTTTAGTAATAGTATTTGGTATCATATTTGCAGACAAGGATTTGCTTGTTCGTTTGAGAGAAAAAAAGATTTTAAATAATAATTATGCGGATAAAACCTTGAAATTTATTATTTGTATGCTGGCTTTAGCAGTAGGCATGTACTTTCGTGAACGTGGTGAAATTGGTTTCTTTTATGAGTTTAGACATGGTTTCTTATGCCTTCTTGTTATTTATATGATATATGAATTTGTTAGTCCAATTAAATATTTGAATACTTTCTTAAAATTTGCAGGAAAACACTCAATGAACATGTTTCTGATTCATACATTTATACGAGATACATTTTTTAATGATTTCACTTACAGTTTCAAGTATCCGGCTGTAATTGTCGCAGTATTATTTAGTATCAGTTTAGGTATATCAATATTAATTGAGTTTATAAAAAAGGTAACAGGTTACAACCATTTTATAGAAAAGTTGAGAAAACGATTATTTTAAGCTTGTGATTTGATAGAAAGGCTTGGTGTAATATATGCAGGAAGGTTCGAAGATAAAGGAACGAATAAAAAGCAGTAATATAGGAAATATACTTCGTAAGGGAAAACACAGATTAGAACGATATAAGAGCAGAATTTTGCCAAAGGGCGCAGACGCATTAAGACTGGCATATGCAGGATATTATACAAATTGTAATGTAGATGATACTATGATTTTGTATGAAGCATATGCCGGCAGGGGGATGCTATGCAGCCCTTATGCTATTTTCAAGATGTTCCAAAAACGTAGTGATTTTAATTCCTATAAGCATGTCTGGGTAGTTGAAAAATCAGAGCAAAAGATTGATTTAATGAAACAATATACACAGCCTAATGTAAGATTTGTAATAAGGGACAGTGAGGAATATTGCAAATGTTTATGTACGGCAAAGTTTCTGATCAATAATTTATCTTTTCCAAACTATTTTACAAAAAAAGATGATCAGATATATATCAATACATGGCATGGAATACCATTAAAGACACTAGGATTTGACGTTCCAGGTGGCAGGATTACCGGGTTAAACACAATACGAAATTTTCTTAGTGTAGATGTATTTTTGTCTCCAAATCATTTTATGACAGAATGTTTTCAGCATGCATTTTTATTAGACGGTGTGTACGAAGGTTATATTATGGAATCAGGTATGCCAAGAAATGATAATTTGTTTCATACAGATAGAAAAAAGGTTATACAGAACTTACGAAGATGCGGAGTAGAAATTGATGAAGCAAAAAAACTGATTTTGTATGCACCAACATGGAAAGGAAAACAGTATTCAAATCCTGATACAAGCACAGAACTTTATTTCAGACTTATGGAGGAAGTAGAGAAAAACGTTGATACAAATGAATATCAGATACTTGTAAAGCCTCATCAGATAGTATATAAACATATTGTAGAAAAAGGTGAGAAGATAACAAATAAATTCATACCGGCTACAATAGATACCAATGAAATTTTATCGATTGTTGATATTCTTATTTCAGATTATTCAAGTATTTATTTTGATTATTTGGCAAGTAGAAAACCAATACTTTTTTATATACCTGACTTACAGGATTATCAGGAACAGAGAGGACTTTATTTTGGACTTGATAAGCTGCCGGGACCTATTACGCAAAATCTTGAGGAACTTGGAGGATTACTCAAAAATCTGCCTGCTGCACTTGCACCATATAAAGAAAAATACGAAAGAGAACGTAAGTGGGCATGTGGAAATGATGATGGAAAAGTATGTGAGCGTGTAATAGAAAAGATTATAGTTCAACAGGATTTTTCAGGTTTGATAACATGTGATCATAAATCAAAGAAAAAAATACTTCTTTATAGTGGCGATTTACAACCGGGAAAGACCCGCAGTGATTTAGAAAATTGGATTAATAGTTTAAACTATGATAAATATGATGTTACATTAATTGTTCCACATACAGCGACTGAAAATGTATTGGACTGGATTCGCAGCGTAGATTCACGAGTACGTGTATTAAGAAGAACCGGAAAAATTGCTGTAACAGCAAATAATTATAAAAATGCAGACATTCTTGAAAAAGAACTGATTTCAGAAAAAGAATACAAGCAGGATAAAAAAGCAGAATTAATTGAGCTTTGTAAGATTGAGATGCGCAGAACAGTAGGACAGATTCATTTTGACTATGTGATGGATTTTTCAGGTTGTTCTGTGTACTACCAGAATTTGTTTTCTGTTTTGCAGGGAGCGGAAATTGTATCTATGGAGCAACTACAGGCAATGTTAAAATAGTATAATACAGTGAGCATGGGAATATGCGGAGGAAAAGAATTATGATTATTTCAAAGATTAGAAATAAAATAAACAGTAGAGTAAGATTTACTAAGAGAAATATTATTCGGTTGGTTAGTAAAGATCCAAAGAGAAAATTCTATTTTGGAAAATATTATATAAAACGTGAAATTAAAAAGGACAGAATATTAATTGATACACAGAAATTGTCAGATAATATAACAGTTCTTTTTATAAAAGCGTTGTATTCCCGCACGAATGTAAACAATAATGAGATTTATCTTGTTGTTGAACATGCAGAGATTGCAAAAGTTAGGCAGCAACTGTCAGAAAATAATCTTCATGTAAATTTAGTAGATAGGAATTCATATAAGTATTTAGAAATACTTTCCAGTGCAGGATATCTTTTAAGTACACATGCACTTCCACCTTATTTTGTGAAAAAGGATGGACAG
>JALERT010000081.1 GCA_022764445.1 Lachnospiraceae bacterium
TTTACTTATATAGCCGCTTCCTTTACAGTCAGGACAACGGTCTTTTATAACTTTACCTGTTCCATGACAATCAGGACATGTCTGAACATTTCTCACAACTCCAAATAATGACTGCTGTGTAAATACAACCTGACCTTTTCCACCACACTTCTGACATGTCTCAGGTGATGTTCCAGGCTTTGCGCCCGTACCATGACAAGTCTCACACTCATCTTTCAGTGTAATATCTATCTCTTTATCAACACCAAAACATGCCTCTTCAAATGTGATACTAACCGATGTACGCACGTTCTGACCTTTCATAGGACCATTATTCTGACCTCTAGAACGGCCGCCACCGAAGAAATCACCAAATATGTCACCAAATATGTCACCCATATCCATGCCACTAAAGTCAAAGCCGCCGCCACCGCCGGCTCCACCTTCAAATGCTGCATGACCAAACTGATCATACTGCTTTCTCTTGTCAGCATCACTAAGTACAGCATAAGCTTCTGATGCCTCTTTAAACTTAGCTTCAGCTTCCTTGTCACCAGGATTCATATCAGGATGATATTTTTTAGCCAGCTTACGATATGCTGACTTTATTTCTGAATCAGAAGCTCCCTTGCTTACGCCAAGGACTTCATAATAATCTCTTTTATCTGCCATAATGCTCCCCTGTCCCGGTCTTTAGACCTTTTTTACTTATATCTTTTTATATTTCAAAGAGAGAAGCTATACCTTACTGTCACGCAGTATCCACGTAACAGTAAGACTTTTCTGCTTCTCCCAATAACTACTACAAGTTAATCTTATACTTCACGATAATCTCCATCAACTACATCATCTGCTGCTCCTGCATCCTGAGCTCCCATATCAGGGCCTACACCTGCTCCCATGTCAGGGCCTGCTGCACCTGCTGCTCCCTGAGCACTCTCATACATCTTCTGGAATACATTCTGGGCACTTTCCATAAGTTTTTCTTTAGCAGCCTTTAATTCATCAACTTCACTGTCAGATATTGATTCAGGATTGCTCTTCTCAACGAGTTCTTTTAAGTGATCGATATCAGCCTGAACTTTTTCTTTCTCTGATGCATCAATCTTATCACCAACTTCATCAAGAGCTTTCTGTGTCTGGAATACAAGACTGTCAGCATCATTTCTTGCATCAATGCCTTCCTTACGTTTCTTATCCTCAGCCTCATACTGTGCTGCTTCCTTAACGGCCTTATCAATTTCCTCATCAGACATATTTGAGCCTGCTGTTATAGTAATATGCTGTTCTTTTCCTGTACCAAGATCTTTAGCAGATACATTGACAATACCGTTTGCATCGATATCAAATGTAACCTCGATCTGTGGAACACCTCTTCTTGCTGGTGGGATACCATCAAGTCTGAACTGTCCAAGTGACTTATTATCTTTAGCAAACTGACGCTCACCCTGAAGTACGTTGATATCAACTGCACTCTGGTTATCAGCGGCTGTTGAGAATACCTGACTCTTCTTTGTAGGAATAGTTGTGTTTCTCTCGATAAGTCTTGTAGCTACGCCACCCATTGTCTCGATAGAAAGTGAAAGTGGAGTTACATCAAGAAGAAGGATATCGCCTGCTCCTTCATCACCTGCGAGCTTACCACCCTGTACAGAAGCACCAAGAGCAACACACTCATCAGGGTTAAGTGATTTATTTGGCTCATGACCTGTAAGCTGTTTAACTTTCTCCTGAACTGCAGGGATACGTGTTGAACCACCTACAAGAAGTACCTTGCCAAGTTCTGAGGCTGTAATTCCTGCATCCCTAAGTGCATTAGTTACAGGAGTTGCTGTCTTTTCAACAAGATCATGTGTAAGTTCATCAAACTTAGCTCTTGTAAGGTTCATATCAAAATGCTTAGGACCATCTGCTGTTGCAGTAATGAATGGAAGGTTGATATTGGTTGTTGTTGCTGATGAAAGCTCTTTCTTAGCTTTTTCTGCTGCTTCTTTTAATCTCTGAAGAGCCATCTTATCTGTTGAAAGATCAATTCCTTCTGCATTCTTAAATTCCTGAATCATATAGTCTGTAATCTTCTGGTCAAAGTCATCGCCACCAAGATGATTATCACCTGATGTAGAAAGAACCTCAATTACACCATCACCGATTTCGATAATAGATACATCGAATGTACCACCACCTAAATCGTATACCATGATTTTCTGTTCTTTTTCATTATCAAGACCGTAAGCAAGAGCTGCTGCTGTTGGCTCGTTGATGATACGTTTTACATCAAGACCTGCAATTTTACCGGCATCCTTTGTAGCCTGACGCTGTGCATCATTGAAATAAGCAGGTACTGTGATAACAGCTTCTGTTACCTTCTCACCAAGATAACTCTCTGCATCTGATTTTAATTTCTGAAGAATCATTGCTGAAATTTCCTGTGGAGAGAATTTCTTGTCATCAATAGTTACTCTGTAGTCAGTACCCATATGTCTCTTTATAGATGAAATTGTCTTATCTGCATTTGTAACTGCCTGACGTTTTGCAGGCTCACCGACTAATCTCTCACCTGTCTTTGTAAATGCTACAACTGAAGGTGTTGTTCTTGCTCCCTCTGTATTAGCTACTACTACCGGCTTTCCGCCTTCCATAACAGCTACACATGAATTTGTTGTACCTAAGTCAATACCAATTATCTTACTCATAATAATTACCTCCTAAAATTATCATTTAAACATTAAAATATTATCAATAAATTCTTTAATTAACTACTTTAACCATACTATGTCTTACAACACTTTCTTTATACATATATCCCTTTTGTAATTCCTCAGATATAGTACCACTTTCAAAGTTGTCATCATCAACAGCCATCACTGCATTGTGTAGATTTGGATCAAACACCTCACCTACTGCTTCTATAGGCTTAACACCTATCTCATCAAATGCTGTAAGCATTTGTTTGTATACCATCTCGACACCCTGTACAAATGGTGCATCTTTTTCTTCTTCGGGAACTGCCTGAAGACCTCTTTCAAAATTATCCATAACAGGTAATATTTTTTCGATTACACTCTTTGCACCAACCTCAAACATCTGGGATTTTTCTTTCTCAGACCTTTTACGGAAGTTTTCAAACTCAGCAAGCTGTCTGACTCTCTTATCTTCGAGATCTGCAATCTTTTCTTCCAGCTTTTCAATATTTTTATCTTTCTTTTTGCCAAGTTTCTTTTCCTTCTTGGCAGTCTTCTTATCTTCCTCTGCTTCCTCACCTGATTTTTCAGCTTCTGAAGTATTTTCGTCTGTTTCTTTAGCAGATGAAGTTTCTTCTATATTATCATCTGCTTCCACAGAAGCTTCTTTGACTGCCTCTTCTTTTTCTAAAGCTTCATTGTCTAAATCTAAATTCTTATCTGCTTCCACGTTGCTACCACCTCTCTTATTTTCAACTTTTAAATATATCATCTAACTGAGTCATAAGCGACTGCAATGTGCTTACGACTTTGTCATAATCCATTCGTTTTGGTCCGACGATACCAATCTTTCCATATACGCCTTCATGTATTTTATATGTCGCCGTGACCATGGAACAATCCTTCATTGATTCAACATTTGTTTCATTACCGATATAAACCTGTATATCGTGTGATTCATCATTCTTCTCACCAATCTTTGTATTGGTTGTTTCAAGCCAGTTGTTTATAACTTTCTTTTCTTCAAATGCATTAAGAATCTCTGTAACATCTGATTTATCCGCAAGTTCCGGATACTTTAAGATATTGGTTGCTCCACTTGTATATATCTCAAGATCCTCATCTTCCGTAAGAGCTTTGCCTATAACCTCAAGTACAGAATCTATTACTGTTCCATGTGTTCCAACCTGTTCTTTAATCTGTCTTATAACAGCCAGATTCATTTCTGTTACATCAAGACCATTAAGTGTTGTATTCAATATGAAATTTAACTTAACTATCATCTCCTGCATAATCGGCTCTGACAAGGTAATCATCTGATTTTTAATAGCATTATTGTCAAGTACTATTACAGCCAGAAGACTATTTTCATCAACTGTTGTAAGCTGTATAAACTTAACTTTTTTTGACTGATACCTTGGTCCCGATACCATAGTTGCATAATTTGTGTTATTCGCAAGAATCTTTGCAACCTGTTTAAGGAGTACATCAATCTTATCAGATTTTTCCTTTAGTTCCTCTTTTAGATCCTGAACCTCACTTGTCTTATCATCAAGCATTGTGTCCACATAAAGACGATAGCCTTTATCAGAAGGAATACGTCCTGCGGATGTATGAGGCTGTACAATATAGCCCATCTCCTCAAGATCTGACATCTCGTTACGAATAGTCGCTGAACTTAAGTTCAAATCTGTATCCTTCGATATTGTACGTGAGCCAACCGGCTCACCAGTTTCAAGATACGTACGAATAATCGTTTGAAGAATTTTCAACTTCCTCTCGCCTAACTCCACCGAACCACTCCCTTCGTAAATAATGTAAGTTTTTTCTTTTTGTTAGCACTCTTCGATATGGAGTGCTAACATCTATTTAGTAAGATAACACTCTTATATAATGTTGTCAAGAGATTTTTCAATGTTTTTTTAATTTTGTTACAGTTCACACTATATCAGTACTATATAATATTCAAGCTTGCTTGTTGTATTATATAGTGCTGATATAGTGGAATAGCCTAACATTTCCTTAATGAATAAAACAAAAGCTGCAGAGCAGCGACTGACAGCAGTCCATAACTATACTACTTTTTAAATATAAAATCTGCTGGCAGGTTTTATGAATGAAGGGAATGTTAGGTGTGAACTGTAACTTACTGTGAGTACCATAGGTATGAACAGTAACTTAATTTTTGCCGATATATATTATTGTAATGAATAAAACATAAAAAAAGCAGACATTTATATCACTTAATCAGGCTTTAAACAGAAATGGAGATAACATAATGGAAAATCCTAAAATAAATTCAATTAATACAGGAACTGCAAGACAGCAGACATCATCAAATACTTCTTCAAGACGACCTATTAATAATACAATTTCAAACAACAATCAGTCATCACGTCCTGTAGGACATGTTCCAAACTATGGTGTTGTCAGAAATGCCACTTCTCTTCACGAAGGTGATACGATACGCGGAGAGATATCTGACCTTCGTAATAATGAAATTACAGTTACACTTGAAAATAATACCATAGTAAAAGGAACCGTGCCAGACAGTTCAACTCTTTCAATAGGTCAGACTGCTGCCTTTAAATTAAGTTCTGACCAGGCAGGAAGTGTTCTTCTTAATCCTATTCCAAAAAGTTTGAATGAATCAGAATGGACAATGATAAATAAAGCGCTTGATGAAGCAAATCTTCCTATAACAGAACGCAATCAGACCGCTGTTAAAGCTCTTATGGATAACCTTCTTCCTATTAACAAAGAATCTATCCAGAATC
The DNA here is from genome assembly GCA_022764445.1 of Lachnospiraceae bacterium. Lineage (GTDB taxonomy): Bacteria > Bacillota > Clostridia > Lachnospirales > Lachnospiraceae > Butyribacter. The sequence continues at coordinate 5,438 of JALERT010000081.1, forward strand.
TTATGCAGCAATCATATGACTGTAATACTGATGATATGAATACACTAGCTGTTATGAACAGACTTATGATGAAAATTGATGCTGAATCTGTTGCACAATTCTCCGGCTACCGCAATGGAACAAACCAGATTATAGAGCAGCTTCAAAATCTCTCAGAGGATTTACCTGCTCTCCTTGATACACTTGCCAATAACGGTCCGTCTGATGCTGTTGCAGCATTTGGGGAAAAATTACTTAACATACTTCTCACATCCTCAACCGGTTCACAAAACACTGACAGTCTTAATTCAACAATATCTGTATTAAGTAGTGAACAACACAATGAACTAATTAACCTTCTATCCGGGTTATCTATGACAGAAGATACCCTTTTACAACTTGAAAATGGTTCATTATCTATACACGACGCTTTAACAATGATAAGAGATGCAGCTTCTACAGGTAATATATCCTATACCGATACAATTAATGCTGATATACTGTCCGAAAAACTTCATGATATAAATAAAATTCTTGAACCTGCCGCTCCAATGGATTACTTCTCAATAAACGATACCACAGAAGATGCAGATAATGCTTCTGGAGCAGCCGTTGCTGCACAAAATGAAACAATAGAAGAAATACTTCCGGATACCAATCCTGAAGTATTTGAAGCAAATGATTCAGGTACATTAAATACAGCTAAACAATTAACACATTTTGCAACTAATTTTCTTCAAAATATAGCTGAAGCCGCTAAAAACTCTATAAACAGTACATTACAATCTCTTCAGGTTGAGGAGAATGTAACTTTTACAAGTGCCGGCATACCTGATAATACAATTATAGATGCTCTTATAAATTCATATTCAAAAATCAGTCATGAGGAAGATCTGCTTAACACATTTCTTTCTCCTGAAAAGCGTAATGAACTTGCTGATAAACTTATGGAAGCACCTGTAAGCAAGTCACTTATTGAAAAAGTCATATCCGGTGAAGCATCATCAAAAGAAGTACTTACCGTAATAAAAAATATAGTTCCTCTTTCACCTTCAGATAAAATACAGGAACTATTCAAATCAGAACCTTTTGTTAAATTATTTTCAAAGGCTCTTATATCTGACTGGTCATTAACACCGGATAATCTGAAAAACAATGGTGAATTATCATCATTTTATCAGAAGCTCCAGTCACAAATGAAGGGGATTGAGTCACTTATAAAAAGTACTCTATCAGGCAGCGATTCGGAAAATATAAGTAACACTGCACACAATATAAATAGCAATATCGATTTTATGAAGACACTTGGCGAAACATTTTCATATCTCCAGATGCCGTTAAAGCTACAGACGCAAAACACCAATGCTGATTTATACGTATATACACAAAAGAACAAACTAAGACAGCATCCTGAAAAAGCCAGTGTTCTCCTCCATCTTAGCATGGATAGCCTGGGAACATTCGATGTATATATAAATAAAAACAATAATGATGTAAACACAAGATTTATGCTTAATGACCAATCTTCAATAGACCTGCTGAAAACTAATTCAGACTTATTAAAAACTGCCCTGAATGAACTGGGTTATTCATGTCAGGTCAAAGTAGAAAACGCTGATGCAGATACAAGCACTGTAGATCAATTTATAAATACGAAAATCAATACATCAGCTACATCAGACATGAAACGATTTTCTTTTGACATAAGAGCCTGATCATATTACTTCTTTCCTTTCAATGCAAACTTATCTTTGCACATCATTTATCAAATATCAGAAATAATTGTTTTTATAATAGTACAAAGAAAATGCACATCACCAAAAAGATGATGTGCATTTTTTATTCCTTATGATTGTTATACTATTTTAAAATTATTTCTTTGCCTTAAGAATCTTTATCTTAACTGAACCGCTTACCTTGCTTCCGTCCTTAGCCGTAGCCTTTACAGTAATAGTTTTACCTATACCTGCTTTCTTAGGTGTTAAGACACCCTTAGAAGAAATAGAAGCATATTTACTGTTGCTTACTGACCATTTTACTGCTTTATTTGTAGCGTTTTTAGGTGAAACTGTGGCCTTAAATGTAAGCTTTTTGCCATAACGTACTTCTTTTGCAGAATTTGTAGCTTTAACAGTTATTTTATTAACTTTTACTACAGGCTTTGATACACCCTTTACAGGCATAGAATAAAGTTTATACGCATTAGTTGAATCGTCAGGTAAAACATCTATATTTCCTGTATCAACCGCTAAGAAGTAACATGTATCACCAATTGTTATTGAATTTAATACAGTACTGCCATTGCCAAGTCCCGTATCATATCCTGTTGCTTCAAGTTTATTATTTATAAGGTCATAAGACATAACTGTACCATAACCCTCACTGCCATCAGTTATAAATAAAAGCTTATCCTTACAGATACCAATTGCATTTGGAGATGCAAACATATTGTCTGAAATAAATTTTATTTCTTCTGATGCAACTGACCATGAATAACCATCAAAACAGTAAAGCTTTGAATCTTTATAGTCTTCTACTAATCCCGGTAAATAATAAAGTTTATCATTATTTACGGCAATTGTTCCTGATGATGACTTAACAGGTACAGAAGCAGCCTTACTCCACTTATCTGTTTTTATATCATAGCATGTGTTGCTGTCTGATAGTTTTATCTCAATATCGTACAGGTCATAATCTACATCATCTGATCCACCGATAAAGTATATTTTATTATTATAGAATGCAGGTGTAGAACCTGTTATACTATTTTCCAGATCATCAGGTGCCTTAATAATTGATATTAAGTTTGTTTTAATATCAAATTTAACTATGGCTGCCATATCATGATAAGAACCATCTATAGATATTACAGTCCACAATGCATCTGCACCATAAAATAATGGTGAAACAAACTGCATTGTACATACATTTTTTTCATAACCATCAAGCTGTTCCTTTAAAAGATCAGGTGTAACGGCTGCAAGCATATTAAATAAGCCTGTATTGATATCATATGTTCCTATACATCCTGACTGAAGCATGTATATATTTGTTCCGTCTGTAGTTATAGATGTTGTATCCATTTCCATACTTCCGGTTACATCACATACTTTACTAAGCTTTTGAACTGTATCCTTGATGCAGTATGTAGATGATACACTGTTATTTTTTGAATTTGTAAGTGATATTTCAACTGTCTTATATATGTACTGTGGTGCATCAATTAAAATATATGTATCACTCCATGATATGATTTTGCTGTCATCAAGTTTTGTTCCGTTAATTGATATAGAACCTTTATCTTTACCAAAGTTATATCCTATTAAATTTATCTTTGAATCATCCGTTACATCTGTTTTGCGTATAACCGGCTGGTAACTTCCTATCTTTGAAAAATCAAGTATCCCGCCTGTTTTACATTTATTACCCCATGAATCATTTTTTCTGACACATGAATAAAGCTTTGAGCAGATATCCTGTGCTGAATCACCATTCTCATATAATTCTGCTATAGCTCCTGTAACAGCAGGTGCTGCCATAGAAGTTCCTGAATAGAAATCATACTTTCCAAATTCTGATGTATCAGCATTTTCCTTACTTATGGCAATATCATCAAGATAGAAACAGCACTTATTGTCTGTATTTATATCAACCTGGAATGTTAT
>JALERT010000097.1 GCA_022764445.1 Lachnospiraceae bacterium
TTCTTTATTTTTTCTATTTCATTTGTATTAAAAAGTACAATTCTTTCCATTATAAAATCTCCAATCTGTTATACTGCTTGTTACAGTTCATACTAGAAGGAAATGTTAGGTGTGAACTAGAGCTATTACTTTTAAGGTACATAAATTAGGGGGAGATGTCAATGAGAAATATACCACCAAGAAATTATAATGTAACAGTTCAGCCTTCCATTCACTACATTCATAAAACCTGACAGCAGTTGTTATATTAAAAAAATATTATAGTTATGAACTGCATAATCTTATATTAGTCACTAATATAATATTTTAAATAGAAAAATGATATAATTTTCCAAAGTAATATTTCATTATCTATATAAGCTTGCAGATAAAGTCATTTTATGGAGGTTTTATATGAGAAAGAAAATGGTGTGTATGGTACTTGCCGTACTGACAGCCTGTACCTTCCTGTGCGGATGTGGTTCTAAGGTTAAAAATGATAATGTTGATAAGAAGGAAGGTAAGGTAGTAAATATATACAGCTGGAATACCGAATTTAAAGGTATTTATGAGGCATATGCAAAGGATTTGGCGAAAAAGCATGGAGTAGATGTTAATTTCATAGTGGTTACGAATGATTATTCTGCATACCAGACAAATCTTGATGAGGCACTTGCAGAGCAGGATAAAGCCATCGATGATGATAAGGTGGATATCTTTCTGATTGAGGCAGATTATGCATCTAAGTATGTAAAGTCTGACTATACACTTGATGTTGTAAAAGATGTTGGATTAAAGAAAGAGGATTTATCACAACAGTATCAGTATACAAAAGATATTGTTTCCGATAATAATTTGCTTAAGGGAGTATCATGGCAGGCAACTCCGGGATTATTTGCGTATAGACGGTCAATTGCTAAAAAGGTACTTGGAACAGATGACCCCAATAAAGTTCAGGAAAAGCTAAAGGATTGGAACAGTTTTGATAAAGTTGCACGACAGATGAATACTGCCGGATACAAAATGCTTTCAGGATATGACGATGCATTTAGAACATTTTCTAATAATATGTCCGGCCCGTGGGTTGAGAATAATAAAATACGAATTGATGACAGTATGCTTAGATGGGTTAAACAGACAAAGGAGTATACGGATAAAAATTATAATAATAAAACAACTCTTTGGTCTCCAAGATGGAGCAAGGATCAGGGACCAGAAGGAAACGTATTTGGATTTTTCTACTCAACATGGGGAATTAATTTTACATTAAAGGGAAACTCACTTGCAGACAAAGACAAAAAAGCCGAGAAAGGAAATGGAATATACGGAGATTATGCTGTGTGTGAGGGACCACAACCATATTATTGGGGTGGAACATGGATTTGTGCAGCCAATGGTTCAGACAACATTCCGTTTATCAAAGATTTAATGTATCGTCTTACATGTGATTTGGATACCATGAAAAAGATTACTATGGATACGCTTGATTATACAAATAATCAGAAAGCAATGGAAGAAATAGCTGATAGTGACTATTCTTCAGATTTCTTAGGTGGACAAAATCATATTGCCTTGTTTGCAGAAGCCGCCAAGAAGATTGATATGAGTAATATAACAGAATATGACAGTGGATTAAATGAGAAGTTCCAGTCTGCTATGCATGACTACTTTGATGGAAAAGTCGATTATGATACGGCATTGGATAATTTCTATGGAGAAATTAAAAAAAGGTATCCAAAATTATCGCATTAATGGATGTATTGGGGAGGAATATAAATGAATAATATCAGTATTAAAACAAAAGTATTAATACCTATAATTGTCTTATCCGCAGTGATTTTTCTGGCATGTGGTTTTGGCATTGTAAATGAGAAAAATCTGCTTAATACAAGTTATGTAATATCAGATGATTGTTCTAAAAGTATAGAATTATTACTTGATATGCAGGCTAATCTCGAATCAATAGGTAAGAATATGTATGCACACTGCAGAGTAGAGAATGCTACCACTAAAGACCAATATGGTGCTACCATCAAACAGCAGATTGCTGATATGCAGAAGTATTTTGTGAAGTATGAAAAACAAAAGCTTACAGAAAAAGAACGTGAATACATTGGCGCCATGAAGAAAAAATTCGATAAGTATCTTGATGGTTTAGATACAGTTCTTGCTAATAGTATGAAGGATGACTTAGAGGCACAGCGAACAGCTATAAATGTTATTGAAAAACCGGCTGAGGATTATCTGATTTACAAAATAGGAAGTCTGATTAAATTAAGAAAAAGTGAAATGAATGAGGCACTCAAAAGTCAGCAGAAAGCATATAATTTAGCTGTTTCATCATCTATAGTATTTATCGGCATTGCGTTACTGATGACAATTTTAGCAATATTTGTATGTACATATGGTATAATTAAACCGATGAAATATATCAGCGAAAAACTTGAGTTAATGATTAGTGATATTAACAACAATAAAGGAGATTTATCAGTAAGAATAAATACAACAGGGAAAGATGAAATTGCCATAATTGGAGGAAGTGTAAATGCATTTATTGAGACCCTTCAGAAGGTGATGAAACGAATTACTGAAAGTTCACTTGATATGAATACCATTGTAGATGAAGTCGGAAAAGAAGTTACTTTGTCAGATGATAATGCAAGAGATATTTCATCGGCTATGGAAGAATTATCTGCGGCGATGTCCGACGTAACTAATTCTGTTGTCGGAATAAGTGACCAGCTGCTTGGAATTGGAGGTAGTGTACAGGCTCTTTCATCGGGTTCAGATGAGTTGCTAAAATATACAGATGAGATGGAACATTCAGCAATTCGTCTTAAAGATAATGCAATAAAGAATAAGAATGAAACGAATAATATGACACTTAATATAATTGCAAAACTGCAGGATGCAATGGAAGAGAGTAAGAAGGTTGAACAGGTTAAAGAATTAACAAACGATATTTTAAGTATTTCAAAACAGACTAACCTTTTAGCATTAAATGCTTCAATTGAAGCTGCAAGAGCCGGAGAGGCAGGAAAAGGATTTGCCGTAGTTGCATCTGAAATAAGTCAGCTATCTGATGCAAGCCGGGATGCAGCAACCAATATTCAAAATATTAATAACTTAGTAATTGAGACTGTTCATGAACTGAAAAACCATGCAAATGAGCTAGTTGAGTATATACAACAAACTATTCTTCCTGATTATGACAGTTTTGTTAATGCAGGTGTCCAGTATAATGAAGATGCAAATCATGTAAATGAGATTGTAAATAAATTTCATGTTATGTCGGATGAGCTGAGAAAAAAAACAGAGAATGTTCAGAAGTATGCAGAGAGTATTTCTAAATCTGTATCAGAAAGTTCAGAAGGTATACATTGTGCGGCATCTAATACAGAGAATTTGTCATATGAGATTTCAAACATATCTAATAAGATACTTGAAAATAAAGAAGTTGCCAATTTATTAAGTCAGGAGTCTGAAAAGTTTGTTCTATAAGAAATAAAAATGGAAGAAGCTGTGCGCTGAGAAAGTAGTGTACAGCTTATTTTGATTAAATTGCATTGAAAAATAACATATGGTATATTAAATAAAAGAATGTTTCGTGGTTTAATATAGTATCTGTAAATGGGGGGAAGAAACTATGCTGTTTGGGAAGAAAATTATTGCTGTTTGCTTGGCTGGTATAAATGAGGAAAACAATATAGAATTTATATCAAAAATAAACGAGTCATTAACACAACTTGATTATAGACTGATGGTTTTCAATATATGTACAGATTTAAATTGGAATGAAGAAAATGAGGATTCTGAAATTCTTGTTTTTGATTTGATTGATTATGATACTACGGATACAATCATTATTTTAGATGAACAGATAAAAGACAGGCATTTAGTGGAAAAAATAATTGACAAAGCAAAAAAGAAGGATATCCAGATAATTGTCATAGATGGGCACTATGCCGGATGTGTGAATATAGAATTTGACTATAAAGCAGGATTTGAAGAATTAGTTAGACATGTTATGGCAGAACATTCGCCTAAAAGACTTCATTTTATAGCAGGTTATAAGGGAAATTATTTTTCGCATGAAAGAATAGAAGTTTTTAGAAATGTTATACAGGAGTATGGAATTGAATTTGATGACAGTATGGTAAGTTATGGCGACTTTTGGGCACTTCCGGCTGTTAAAGCCGTTCAGAAGTTAATTGATGAAGAAAATGTGCCAGATGCCATTATATGTGCAAATGATATAATGGCGATTAATGTAGTATGCGTATTACAAAAAAATGGATATCGTGTTCCACAGGATGTAATAGTAACCGGATTTGATGGAATAGAAGAAGATCATCTTACAGAACCAAGGATTACCACGTGTTGTTGTGATTATACTAAATTGGCTGATATTGCAATAAATTCAATAAAAAGTGAAGTGATGCAGCAGGACTATAAAGTGTCTTCTAAACTTATGATTTCAGAATCATGTGGATGTAAATATTCTTCAAGATTAAATATACTTAGTAGTCCGGAGAAGTTGAATGGGAGATTTTATAAATATCAGGAAGATAATAGAATAATGATGCAGATGGCTGAGAATATTCAAAATTGTATATCGATTGAAGATGTTTCGGAGAAATTGAGAAATCGAGTGATGGGACATACATGTGTTATTTTGAATAAATGGTGTCAGGATTCGTCAAAAAATCCAATGGATTTTTCGTCTGAAGGATTGGAAGATAAAATGCTTGTGCTTTTTGAATCAGAAGACAGTAAGTCACATGAAAAACATGAGTTTTTAAGAAAGAATTATGTTCCGGATTTAGAAAAAAAAATTGAATTAAAAAGCCCGGTTATTTTTATGGAATTAGACTATATGAATGTACCTTTGGGATATGTATGTTTCTTTTACAAGGTCTGTGATAGCATATATTTCAAGAAGATACCACAGATTGTAAGTGCATTGAATAATGGAATAGGCGGGTGGCTGAATCGAAGGTATCAGCGTTATCTGACGAATCAGATTGAGAGGATTTATGAGCATGACGCATTGACAGGACTGTATAATCGGCTTGGATTTGGTAAAAGGTTTGATGCCATGCTCGAAAAGCAAAATGTGAATACGTTTACAGTTGTTATGGCTGATTTAGACGGACTAAAATTTATAAATGATAATTATGGTCATACGTCAGGAGATATTGCAATAAAAACTGTGGCACACGCATTACAATATGCATGCTCAGACAGGGCATTATGTGTTCGGTTTGGTGGTGATGAGATGCTTGCCGTAATAGAAGGTGTTTGTGAAGAAACGGTAATAAGAAATAACTTTAAGCGTTATTTAGATGATTATAACAGCAGATGTGAGGTGCCGTTTCAGGTGTCTGCAAGTCTTGGAATTATGCAGGCAGATGATAAAAATATAAATGATTTTGATTCGATGTTTAAGGTTGTTGATAAGCTGATGTATGAAGATAAAAAGAAGAAAAAAGCACGTTGAGAATTATAACCTAATTTTGATTGACATATTATGATAATGTGAGTAATCTGATATTTAGAAAGTAAATATGTACTTCATGTACAAGAAAGAGCAGTAGGTGGTGCTACTGCTTTTTTTATATAGTAAATTTTTTTGAATTTAAAAATATTACGCGAGGATGTAAATGCCTTGGAAAAGGAAGTAAAAATGTATTACAGCTATAAAAAACATAAAAGAATGACACAATTATATATAAAAGAACATTATTTTGATATATAAAAAGTGACTAAAAGGATATTATTGGATTACCAAATTGTAGCAAATATGCACAAGGATAAGGAGGCTGTATATGAGAAAACTAAAAAAAATAACTGCAACAGTATTATCATTTGCTATGATATTAACATCAGTTTTTACAACTAATGTTAATACTTATGCAAAAGTTAAAAAATCAGTCAAGTCAGTTAAGATAACAAATGTAAAGGGTAATAAGCTGACGTTAAGTGTAAATAAGACATTTACACTTAAGACAAAAGTAACAGTAACAGGTGGAGCAAGTAAGAGTCTTACTTTTGTATCCGGCAACAAAAAAATTGCAACTGTGTCCTCAAAGGGTAAGATTAAAGCTGTAAAGCCCGGTAGTGTGACAATTAAAGCAATCAGTAAATTTAATAAAAAGAAAAAGGCAGAGATTAAAGTGACAGTAAAGAAAAATAGTACAAATACAGAAGATAAAGCAAAATTTTATCCATGTAGCAAAAAATACACAGAAAAAGATGTTGTATTTGAAGATAATTTTAATGGAAATAAGTTAAATGAAAAATACTGGAATTATGAATTACATGAGCCGGGCTGGGTTAACAATGAACTTCAGGAATATGTTAAGTCAGATAAAAATGTTTATGTAAAAGATGGTAAACTTGTTATTCAGGCATTAAAAGATAAGAATGGTAATTACACATCAGGTCGTGTTAATACACAGAATAAGATTGATTATAAATACGGTCGTTTTGAAGCAAGATTAAAAGTTCCTGAGGGAAAAGGTTTCTTGCCTGCATTCTGGATGATGCCAACAGATGAGAGTCTTTACGGACAGTGGCCTAAGTGCGGAGAGATTGATATTATGGAAGTACTTGGTAGCGATACAAAGACAGCTTACAGCACGCTGCACTTTGGTGAGCCTCACAAAGAAATACAGGGTTCAATCAAGATTGATAAGGGCGATTTCTACAGACAGTATCATACATATACATGTGAATGGGAGCCTGGTAAAATCAGTTTTTATGTAGATGGTAAGTTTGTACATGAAGAAAATAACTGGTATAGTAAAAAAGAAGGATTTGAAAATCTTACTTATCCTGCTCCGTTTGATCAGCCATTCTATATGATTCTTAATCTTGCAGTAGGTGGAAAATGGCCTGGTAATCCTGATAATACTACAACATTTGATGAAAGAGCAAGAATGGTTGTTGATTATGTAAAGGTATACCATAAAGGCGATAAATCGTACGTTGAGGCAGAAGAAAATGCTAAAAGACCTGCAACAGGTGGAGAAGTTGCATATAAGGAAGCTGATTCTACAGGTAATTATGTAACAAACGGTAATTTTACAGACAGTTCCATAGACTTTACGGATGATAATAACTGGAAGTTCTTAACAGCAGGTACAGGTAAAGCCACTGCAAGTATCAAGGATAATGAACTTATAATTGATACAGAAGATGCGGGAGATCTTGACTATAGCGTACAGGTTATCCAGTCGTATATGCCTATGATAAAAGGTACAAAGTATAAACTTTCATTTGATGCATATGCTGATGAAGCAAGAACTATGATTACAGATATATCTGCTCCTGAAAACGGATGGATTCGTTACCTTGATGATAAAAAAATTAGTCTTACAAAAGATAAGCAGCACTTCGAATATGAATTTGATATGAAAAAAGACAGTGATGCTTTTGGTCGTGTAGAGTTTAACCTAGGAAATCAGGGGTCTACAGCAAAAGTTCATATCAGTAACGTAAGACTAGAGAAGACGGGTACATTTGAGGTTACAAATTCACTTCCTGATGGTAATTTTGTAAATAATGGTACATTTGACCGTGGTGATGATGGAATCAAGCGCATGAAGTACTGGGATGTAACAAATAACTGCAGTGCTAAAGTAGGTGTTACTAATGTAAATAATATTCGTGAGTTTAACGCTGCAGTTCCGGCAAGTGTTAAGGAACTTGGTGATTTAGTTCTTGCTCAGAAGAATATAACAATCAAGCCGGGTACAAAGTATTCAGTATCATTTACAGCAAGGGCTGATAGGGATAGTACAATCAAGACAGCTATAGCAGGTAATGAATTTGAGTCTAAGTTAACAAAAGAACCACAGGAATTTAAGTATAGTTTCAATTCTGATAAAGAAGCGTTTGATGATGCTGACAAGACACTTAAGTTCTTACTCGGAACAGAAGGAAATATTTATATTGACAACGTACGCATTCAGGATGATGCACTAATTACTAATGGCAATTTCAAGGATGGCATGACAGGCTTTGAAGTATTCGCTGATTCAAGCATTTCTGATAAGGTATCACACATCATTGATAACCAGCAGGAAGGAAATGATGATTCTTGTGAAATTACAATTAAAGATACTGGAGATGCAGACTGGAAGATTCAGCTTAAGCAGGATAATGTTAAGCTTGAAAAAGGTAAGTGGTATACATTCAGCTTTGATGCAAAATCCAATATTGAAAGAGCAATCAAGTATGCGTTCCAGAGAGATGGTTCAGATCATAAAAATGATGACGGGAGTGAAGACTGGAGATCGTACTCAGGTGATGGCAATGATACTGTAGATCTTACAAGTACATTTAAGACTTATAAAAAGACTTTCCAAATGACAGAAGATACAGATCCTGAGACAATCTTAAGTATTTCGATGGGTGCTGTTAATGGTAAGCAGATTACAAAAGAGCATAAAATTACAATTGACAATATCTCATTAGTTGAGGCGACTGATCCTTCTTCTCTGGTAAAAGTTGAAAAATAAAAAGATTTAAAAATAACCTATGCAGTTAGTTAATTGCTGTCATTTCTTGCAAATAATTATATTTGTGCTATAATATATCAGTTATTGCAGAAAATTTGAAGTAAGAACTGTTTCTTGACGTCATTTTCAGGGAATAGTTCTTATTTTTATGAATTAATAAGCATGAGGTGAATTATGAATTTTGAAGAATTAGGATTAGCGCCAGGGATATTAAGGGCAGTTACAGAGATGGGATTTGAGCAGGCAAGTCCTATACAGGCACAGTCGATACCTGTTACACTTGAAGGTAAAGATATGATAGGACAGGCACAGACGGGTACAGGAAAAACAGCCGCATTTGGAATTCCTTTACTGCAGGGAATTGATCCACACAATAAAAAGCTTCAGGCAGTAGTTCTTTGTCCGACGAGAGAGCTTGCTATCCAGTGTGCCAACGAAATGAGAAAATTTGCTAAATTCCTGCATGGAATAAAAGTGCTTCCAATATACGGAGGTCAGGATATCGCAAAGCAGATTCGCTCTATAAAGAGTGGAACGCAGGTAGTTATAGGAACTCCGGGGCGTGTCATAGACCATATAAGACGAAAAACCATGAAGATGGACAATGTGAAAACTATAGTTCTTGACGAGGCTGACGAGATGCTCAATATGGGCTTTAGAGAAGATATAGAAATCGTACTTCAGACGCTTCCAAAGGAGCACCAGACACTCCTTTTTTCGGCAACTATGCCTAAGCCTATAATGGATATCGCAAAGACATATCTTAAGAACCCTGAGATTATAAAGGTTGTCAAGAAAGAACTTACGGTTCCAAAGATAGAGCAGTATTATTATGAAGTAAATCCACGCAAGAAGAGTGAAGTATTGTCACGTTTGCTAGATATGTATGACCCTGAACTCTCACTTGTATTCTGTA
>JALERT010000045.1 GCA_022764445.1 Lachnospiraceae bacterium
GTATATGAAATAATAAAATCAAATAAAATGTTAACCATCTTACAATAAGATGATCCCATATCAGAATTAATCTTAGAAGACAAATTATAATCATCAACCAGATTAAAATCAAATAAATCATTGTTAGAATTAATCTTATTACACAAAGTTAAAATGTTATTTGAAAAAGACTCATTACTATTGTAAGTAATAATTCCTGTATCAAAGGAATTAACCATATCGATTAAAGAATTAATTATATCATCATTATGCTTAAGTTCCAGAGCCGCTCTGCTAACATCATTATATAAGAGTGAAGCTGCCAGCTTGTTATTATTACTAATTGCAGAAAGACTATCATAAACTTCACCTGATAAGAAAGAACCAACAGAGTTATATAACGTATCAACAGAGTTAATGAATGTGCCCAGATTATTTTTATTAACAGAAGAATAATCTAGATAATTATCACTGTCTGAAATAGAATATGAATTAATCAACTCTTTAATGTTATCAAGCCTTTCTTCTAATTGAATTAATTTATCTTCATAAGAAGACTGGAGTTTTCTTAATTCAAGAACCCTGGTATCAAGATTAGATATTTCTTCATCATTAAAACTATTTTTTTCATTATCTGACATAAAGAAATCAATTGTAGAATCCTTTGATGAATTCAGACTTTGATGAAAAGACATAGATGTATTAATATCTATTTCAATCTTAGAAAGAGATGTTTTAATCTCTGATATCTCATCAATTGTATTATTAAGTTCTTCCTCAAGAAATGAAGTTAAATCTTTCAAAGCATCCTCCAAAATTAATATATTGTAAATATATATTAAACAGTATCAACTAATATAATATAACAATTAATTCTACTCTAATATAAGTATTATACAAGAAATTCAAGTAAAATAAAAGAAGTAAATAATTTGCCAACAAACAACCATTATATTATAATTAAAACAAATAGATTAATGAAGAAAAACAGTATACGAATAATACACAAGATAGAAAATAATAATTTCATATCGAAAGGATTGATACTATGAACAAATGTAGAAAACTTGGATTTGCAGTTGCTGCATGCGGTGCATCCATTACAGCCCTGCATTTAATCAATAAGAAGATAGCAAAGACAGCAACACAAAAAGATATAACAGCCAATTCAGATGAACTGGTATATGAATGGAAATTCGGTAAAGTGGCATACACAAAGTCAGGAAAAGGCTCTCCTGTTCTTCTGCTCCATGACCTGTCACCAGAAGCTTCATCCTACGAATGGAAAAGAATTAAAAAAGCACTGGCAGAAAACCACATAGTATATACTATTGACCTTTTAGGCTGTGGTCACTCTGAAAAACCAGATATAATATATACGATCTATATGTACACCCAGCTCCTTAACGATTTCATACTAAACGTAATCAATAAACGTGTTGATATAATAACATCAAAAGATTCTTCCACAATAGCTCTTATGTCAGCCATTAGTAATCCACTGGCATATGACAACATTGTATTAATTAATCCGCAAAGCCCTATGGATGCCAAGAAGGGTCCAGACCATTACAGCAGATATAGAAAATGTATGTTAAACATCCCGGTTATTGGAACATTTATCTACAATATGTGTGTTAGACGTGATTTCTTTGAATGGGATTTTACATCTAAGAATTTCTATAACAAACACTATATCAATAAAGAATGGCTTGAGGCATTTAATGAAACTGCACATATTGGTGGAGCAAAAGCAAAATATGTCTACTTAAGTAAAGACTGTGGATATACTACAGCTGAAATATCAAGAGCAGTTAAGACACTAAATAAAATCAGCATAATAAACGGTAAAGAAAATGCTTCAGGAAAAGATATAGCCCAGCAGTTCTTAAACATTAATCCTACCATATCAACATATCAGGTGACTAATTCAAAGCTGCTCCCACAATTAGAGCAGCCTCTTGAACTAAATAAAATACTTAAGAAAATCCTGAAATAGAATACAATAGTGATTACCTATCACAAAACAAAATGAATATATATTAGTATAATCTACCTTAACACACTGCTTTCATTGAGAACCATGGTACTGTACAAGAAAAGCACATCACAATTTGAGAAATCCACATATTCAGATAGGAGCGAAGGTTCAATGTATCGTGTGTCAACAAGAGTAATCTTAGAATATGCACCAATAAAATACGGAATTATAGACGAGGCATAGGAATCACGAAAGATAACAAGATTCTTGTCATTATCCGAAGATGGACTATCTATCGTCATTAAAGCACAGGCCCCTGAGAGAAAAAACTCATAGGGGTCTTTACTTTGCAGTTTATCAAAGTTATAGACACCACCTGTACTTCCATTTTCATAATTATAAACAGCCGCTCCTTCAATAGAATCACTGGTAACATAATTAATTCTGTCAGGTTCCAGAGGCAATGCAGACTGGCTATAGTAAACTCCGAAGAATTCATCTGTCGCTTCTTTAATTGTGTATTCCTCATTAATATCAACATCAAGGGCATCCGCAATTCTTAAAGCAGTATCAAGAATCCTGTCCTGTCTCCAATGAGTATCTGTACAATAATAATCCTCAATTGAGAGAGTCTCATATATGCTTACATACTCCGCAAAAGGCATGTTATCAGCAAATATGTTTTCCAGCTTATTATAATCCATTGAAAGATAACCACTTTTCTCACCAAGAAAATATCCCTTATCCGGAACAACTGACGCTACGATTTTATTGTCATTTTCAGACAAATACATATCATATATTTTTCCAAATTTATCAGCAGCATTAATTACGGAATCATCCTTAAGAGGATAAACTATTTTCGCCGCATGACCATCACTTATATATATCCCATTATTATCCCTGAACCGAAATACATTATACTGGGAAACTGCTTTAATTCTACGAAAACCGTCCCTTAATGGAAACTGGTCAAGACTATAATCTGTAAACTCATTCATAAACTGTCCATTAGCAAGTGTTTGAAGAGAAACAGAAGGAAAACCGGCAAGAGCCCTTCTCTCGCTTTCTGAATAATCCTTTTCAGGAGAAAAAAGACATGCCAAAGATATACTTAAAAACAATATTGAAACAACTATTACCGTGTATATGTTATATGCCCTGTTGCTCATATCTTCATCCTCCAATCATTATATAATCAAAAAAGTCAAAAAACTACAAATGTAAGAAAACAGCTTAAAACCTGAAATACAGGAATGGATTAAAAGAACCATCCACAAGATAAGCCGTAACGAGAACTACTATAAGACATAATATTAATGGATACAGCAAAGCATAGGCTTTCCTCATTCTTCCATTCCTTAATCTGTCTGATATATATTTAATCAAAGGAGTAGAACCAATAATTCCAATTATAAACATTACAAAAAAGCTCTTAAGATAATAAACCGTCTCAGCTGTGATAACTGGAAGACCTCTGGCACCAAACATAGCAGTAATATCATAGAAGGCACCGCCAATCCCATCAGAATTAAATAACACAAAGCCAATTATTACAAAAAACATAACATAAACATGACTGACGAAGGAAGGAATACGTGCAAAAAACTTACCAGCAAACATTTTTTCAATAATAAGAAGAACTGCATACAATGCACCCCACATAATAAACTGCCACCCTGCACCATGCCAGAATCCGGTAAGCATCCATACAACACATACATTTAGAATCCATCGCTTCCTGGATACACGGTTTCCACCTAAAGGTATATATACATAATCACGAAACCAGGAGCTAAGGGATATATGCCAGCGTCTCCAGAATTCGGTAATATTTTTTGATATATAAGGATAATTAAAGTTCTCAGGAAAATGAAAACCAAATATGCTTCCAAGACCTATTGCCATATCAGAATATCCTGAGAAATCATAATAAATCTGAAGTGTAAAGGAAACTGCATATATCCAATAGAAAAGCACCGACTTTTCCCCTGATACCTTAAATATCTCACATAATTGTCCAAAAGAATTGGCTATTAAAACCTTTTTTCCAAGACCGGTGCAGAAACGTGCAATCCCCACAGCAGCCATATCTAACTTATGTTTTCTACTGACAAGGTCTATGTTTATGTCCTTAAATCTTACTATAGGCCCAGCAATAAGCTGTGGAAAAAGTGCTACATATGCGCCGAAATTTACAATATTTTTGCAGGCAGGCACACATTTTCGGTATACATCAATATTATAGCTTATTATCTGGAAAATATAGAAGCTGATACCAATAGGAAGTGTAATTCTAAGAAGTGGGATAGAAATAAACGTCACCCTGTTAATATTACTGATAAAGAAATCAGCATATTTAAAATAACAGAGAACACCCAGACTAATAATAACGGAAATAACTAAAAAAATTCCTGATGCTTGCTTTCCACGGTATTTTTCAATAAGAAGACCAAAAATATACCCTGAAACAATGGAAAATAACATCAGGAACACATACTTTGGCTCGCCCCATGCATAAAACACGAGGCTGAATACCAAAAGTACTGCATTTTTAAATTTATCAGGTACTGCAAAATAGACAATCATTACTGCCGGAAGGAAATAAAAAAGAAATGGTACACTTGAAAAAAGCATAATTCTCCTTTCCCTTCAACAGAAAAAACTAACAAAAACGCAAAATAACAGAAACTAAAATATACACAAACTTAATATACACAAACTATTTGCTAAGATTCAAATCAAGGCTTCCACCACAGATACCTGTAAATGCAGCTTCAATTTCATCAACCTTAACAGTGTCAGCAAAAGAACTGTCTACCATAAAAAGAAGTATTGTGTCATTCTTTGCCATAACCTTAAGATTATCTGCCTCAACACATATCCACTTTCTCTGGTTAATACCATTAAGCATTGCGTTGGCAACATCCTTAGTATCCTTTGCATCATTAACCTTAACGGCTACAAGAGAATATGCCTGGGAACCCATCATAGGTTCAGATACAGCAGCCTCTTTAACTTTAGAGGCATCATCAAGACCCAAGTTATACTTAACTGCATCAGAATCACTAAGATCCATGACAGTTGTCATAAGTCTTAAATTAACAGTTTTCTTTGCATAAATCTGATTAATAACTTCTTCAGGGCTTCCAATGGACACAGTCTGTTCAGTCCCAGCTGGATCTTTCTTACCGCCACATGCAACAAGACTAAAAGACATCATTACAGCTGCAAAAAGTACTACAAATAATTTCTTCATAAAAGTAATCACCTCGTATAATATTTCATAACAGGAATATCATGCTACCAAATAATTATATGGGATTATTACATATCCGTCAACAGGCATGGTATTTATTGCCTTTCCAAATAATAGCAGTTACATATGTTCTGGATTTTCGACCGAATATGCCAGGCAAAATTTATTAATTAAATCTATAAGGATAAAAATTGCATGATAATATTACATTAATTAATAATATAGCAAATTTACTATTGACATACACAAATTAATGATATATATTAAATATAATTAATATATTAATTATAAGTTTTTATGTAAAATCAGTATATTACATATCAAATTAATGTAATATCTACAGTTAAGCTGTCTGTTGGATACAGTAGTAATACATAATATTAAGCATATTATTTAAATTTTTTCTGTATCCAATCTTTTACACATTTTTTCAACAGTCATAACATGTGTATTGTAATCTTTATGGAAGATGATTTATAATATACATGACCACAGGAGGATATTTGAAGGATTTACCAGAAAAAATACAGTGGCATCCAGCATTTGCTGCGGCAATTGGACTGGAGTTCAGAGACGATCATAAATACGTCAAAATACAACAGGAATATAATCTAAGTAAAGAACCCATAAGGATTGATTTGCTTATATCAAGAAAGGATAAGAGTTCCAGAAGATTCGGTAATGAGATTGGTCATATAATGAAAACCTATAACATTATTGAATATAAAAGCCCGGAAGATAGTCTTAATATAGACGATTACTATAAGACAATAGGCTATGCCGGTCTATATAAGGGAATGGGCGAATATGTCAACAAGATACCAGCAAAAGAAGTTACGGTATCCATGTTTTGTACCAGGAAGCCTGTTAAGATGTTTAGTATGCTTAAGGAAGAAGGAGCTGTAATAGAGCAAAGGTATCCAGGAATATATTACATAACAGGTAATACACTGTTTCCGGTACAGATAGTAGTTGCGAAAGAACTTAATAACACATTACACAGCAGTTTACGTGTTTTATCTGACAGTGCAGACAGAGAAGATGTTGAAACATTTCTACAGAATTCAGTTAAAACAAGTGAACCCTGGGAACGGGAAGATATTGACGCAGTTCTGCAGGCAAGTGTATCAGCCAACAAAGAACTGTATGAAGAGATAAGGAGGGATTCAGGAATGTGTCAGGCGTTGAGGGAATTGATGAAGGATGAGATTGATAAAGAGATTGAAGGTGCTGAAAACCGCAGAGAAGCAAGTCTTGTAATGAATATGTACAACAATGGAATTACACCAGAGGAAATTTCTACAATGACTAATATAAATCTGGACAGGGTGAAGAAAATTGTGTATGGTGAGAAAACTGTTACTGTGTAGAATAAAATCAGTTATATCTGCTGATTAAGATTCAAATAATTTGTTGTTCCTAATGGGCATGGGCTGATATGTTTGCTTGCGCTTAATCTTTTTAACGGCTTAGAAGATGAACTGGGTGGCTTGTAAAAATACTTCAAATTACATATAATTATTACAGTATATAAGAAAACAAGGAGGGAATCATATGTCAATACTATTACAAACATTATTAAAAAGCTATATAGAAGAACTGTCAAAGATATATGGTATGCATCTAAAAAAAGTAATATTGTATGGCTCTTATGCAAGAGGAGATTTTAATGCAGAGTCTGATATTGATATTATGATTTTGCTGGATTTAACAGATATGGAGATTAAGAATTATCGACATCAGTTATCTGGGTTGACTTATGACTTTAATATGGAACATGAGATTGATATTAAACCAATTGCAAAGAATCAAGAACATTTCCAAAAATGGCTGGGTATATATCCTTTTTATTCTAATATAAATAGTGAGGGAGTGGAATTGTTTGGAGCAGCATAATGAAAGTGAAACGATTCAAGACTTGGTATTATATCGAATTGAAACAGCTAAAAGTGATTTGAAGTCTGCTGAAGTACTTCTTAATGCTGGAGAGTATCGAGGAGCAAATAATAGAGCATATTATTCAATTTATCATGCAATTTCTGCGATTCATGCTTTAAATGGAAAAGCGTATAAGCGTCATAAGGATTCTCTGGGGAATTTTAATAAAGAGTATATAAAGACGGGAATTTTTCCTGGAACACTGGGGAGGAGAATTGCTGAGGCGGAAGAAATACGTCATGCAAGTGATTATGATGATTTTTATATTGCAACTAAGGAAGAAGCAGAAGAACAGATTATGACGGCAGATGAACTAATTCGGTTGATAGAGATATATTGTAAAGAACATTTAAAGCAATAATACAAAAAGAGGATGTACCTGAGTCATCCTCTTTTTATTTCTATTACCAAATATGTCAAATATCCGACCGAATGTGCAAGACATATTTTTTCAAAATACTATAGTGTTATAATTCAGATAAATTCAGATATTGTCGTTCATGACATTAAAACTACTGTTTATGTTTATGACATGTTCTGAAAAAATGATAATTAATATGATATGATTCCGTTATCAAAACAGGAGAAGCATTATGAAAAAAGCCATTATTTTAATAATTTTATCGCTTATTATTTCTTTGGTATACATAATAATTCCAGCTGTACCAGTAAAAGAATGCAATGATGAACGTGTGATTCTTACAGATTCATCATATGAATATGCTTACAATATATATGGACACAGGATATTTAAATCAAAAGCCAAAGCCCTAAAGCAATTTAAGAAAGAATATGCTGTAACGCTTGATTTTCTTAAGAATGAAGGTTTTGGTGAATTTAACACCAGCTACGACACATTATCAAAGTATGCCAGAGAAAGCTGGCAGTACACTGTATATGAACATGTAGATAATGAAGAATTAATCAAAAAGCAGTTATTCGGTGTATCTTCGTTCCTGTATACATATTTTGAGAGCGACTTCAGAACATATTTTCCATTCAACTGGACACCTTCTTAATAATCAAATAACAGCCGCAGTAAAATAAAATACAGTAAAAATGATATGCCTCCCGTCAAGTAGACAGGAGGCATATCAATATAATAGAACCAGACTCCTGCAGCTGTTATTTCAAACAATCATGTAATGGCTTTCTGGTATCATAAGTTCTTTCATTATAGCTTTTGGGTAACAATTAATAATACTAATTAAATTTTATAATGACAATTAAATATATATAGTATAATGCAACTATCCTAAATCACATTATTTGTATGGCAGTCCGTCTAAATAATTCATATAACGTATAAGAGATTTCATCTTATCATCATCGTATGAATTAATTCTTTCAATAATATCTAGAGGAACGCTTCTTCTTTTAGTATCTCCCTTTACCAGAAAATCAAGGGATGTATTAAGAGAATCTGATATGTTTTTCATTAAATTAAGACTAGGATGATGTGTTCCTTTCTCAATAGATGATATGTGATTATTGCTGACCTCACATAATTCAGACAACTGTTCCTGAGTCATATGATTTTCCATCCGTCTAAGTCTGACTCTTTTTCCCATCTCATAATAATCAACCATAATATTACCATCCTAAAGCATATTATGAACTATATTTTACAGAAAAAATTTTAAAATAACACAAAGTAACAGTTAATAAATATTCCGTATTAGTTAAGTTTTTCGAACTATGAGATAAAGTATTCCTTAATACTTACAAAAAAATACATAAAAAAGCTATAATTGTTAATTTAAACACAGAATAATACCAAAAGGCTCAAAAGTATAGAATCCATCAAAACAATTTACTATAATTGACCTGTTGAATAGAAATATATACGAAGGGAGGAAATTCTATGAAGAAAAATACAACCGCTAAAAGAATTACTAAAGTTTTAGATGCTGTATTAAAGACAGAGGCAAATTCAGCTTCATGCGTTTTAGCATACCAGCCTAAAGAACCTAAGTCACTTGATAGATTCAAGAAGATTAAGTGATAAGAAAAGTTCAATCAATAATAATTAATTGGTTGATAATGACAGGGGCCATAAGTTCATGTGATAAGGAATTATATCAATATGCATTGAACAGCTTGGTATTACTAATATCCCCATTATTGATGTCTGTTATCATAGCAACAATAATGGGGATTCCTGTTAATGGAGTATTAATTGTAATACCATTCATGACAATTAGAAAATACAGTGGTGGATTCCATTCAAACCGATTGATTACTTGCACTGTTGAATCTGCCGTATTATTAACTGCCATTCTATATATATCTACAATATTACAGACTGGATGGACAGCATATACTATTCTAATTATCTCATCCGTAGAACTGTGTATCTTCTCACCAATTAAATCAAAGAATAAAGACATTAATTTCAGGGAAAAAACAACATACAAAAAGATAGTAATTATACAGACAATCATATATTCAGCAATATCTTTTATTCTGATTCACATTAACATGAATCGATATGCCATATGTATTGTATGCGGAATAATGCTCTCTTCCATTTTGCAATTACCCTGCATAATAAAATATGTCGCTTTATACATAAAAACTGTTGTTTCATGCAGAACCTATTGAAATAAAGAAAATATCTGTTATTTTAATGGTATCTATTCAACAAAACATTTTTATAGCAGATATTTAATCTGCAAAAATTAAAGACAAAGGAGATTTTCTATGAAACGATTTAATTTTACATCTGTTTTAACAGCATTATTAGCAGCAGTTTCTGTTGGAATGACAACTGTTCCAGCACTTGCCAGTAACTCAACACATAATTTTACTTTTAATTTTGATTATGGAAATACAGATACAACAGATATTGAATACAAAGATTCAGATCATGCTGTAACAATGTATTGTACAGGTTCAGATGAATTATCTGGCAGTTCTTATAATGCATGTGTAAAAACAACAGGAGGAAGAACTTCTGCCGGATACAACATTAGTAGTGGTGGTCATGCAATAATGTATTGTGGTGATTTTGAAGGAAGCAACATCTATATTCAAGGAAAACTAAATAGTAATGATGTAGATTCATTCTGGGGATATTGGAATCCTGATGATCCACAGTATTAATTATTGTAGTCATTAAAATCATTTATGGCAGTAGCGTTGAAATTAAGTAGGTGCTACTGCTTCTTGCTTTCCTTTATATGTGAAACAATAATATAAATGATAGAAGTGTAGGTAATAATCATGAAGAAAAACATTCAAATTATAATTATTCTGACTTTACTATGTTTATATGGATGTAATATGACGAAATACGATGATTACAGTTCATCTACATTACAGAATAATAGAGAAATGCATGCTAATTCGGAAAAAGTAGTAGAAAGTAATCTGGAATGGCAATTATATCCATACGATACGATATTTGTTGAGGATTATACTTCCAGAATGGTGTTAAAAACAAGGGAGGATAATCTGGATATAACAGTTAAAGACAGTTGTATGGTTAAAGATATGACTTATTATGAACATATTGGAGGAACTGATAAAGAACTGTTAAATTGGATTTCTCATGTAGATTTTAATAGTATTTATGACTCTGATAATAATATTTTTCTAAGCAGTTTTTCTGGAATAAATATGAATATATATATAGTTTCCATTAATTTAACTAACAATTCTGGTTCTGATAAAGAGATTTGCATTGATGACTTGAGGTTTTATCTTATTGATAAAGAGAATAATAAATGCAGAAGAATGGCTGCTTATGAGGATGTTTTTCATGATTTTTCAACATCTGTCGGCAGTGACAGAACCAAAATTCTTATTAAAGCTGGGGAACACAAAGATGTTGTTATGTTCTTTATTGAACCGGACAAGGACATTATTAAATACATTGTGACACCAGAAGGTAATGTTACATTGGAGTCAAAGAAATATAATAAGGATAACATATATATGAGATTATCTGTATTAGGTAAGAATGATATATGCAATGAAGAATATTTTGTAAAAATAAAATCTGAGTAATGGTGGATTATTTATGAAAAGAATGGTAAAGATGGAACTGTACAGAGCATTTCATGGAAAAGGTTTTGTTGTTTCTATGTTATTAGGTGCTATGCTTGCTTTAGAACATTTTATATTTAGAGTATTACCTGCTACGGAGAATATGTTTACTGGATATCATCCGGATGTAGCATCATCTATTATCGGTAATCTGCATGGAAGCTGGATGGGCGGAATGATTAATGCAGAAATAAATATATATCAGATGATTGTATTTCTACTAGTGGTAATACCATATGCAGGTTCTTATTACACCGATAAGAAATCTGGTATTATTAAAAATATATCAACAAGAGGACAAAAAAAGCATTATTTATTTGCAAAATCTATAGCTGTTTTTATTACAAGTGGTGTTGTTGCATTGTTTCCATTAATACTTAATCTTATGTTGTCTTCAATGGTAATGCCTCTTGTTGAATATGACTGGTTTCAACTGCCAGCCATTACAGCTTTATTTAAGAAAACATCAGTTAATAATATCCTTTTATACTATTTTATGTTTGGAATCGTAATATTTGTATTTGCAGGACTTGTGGGTGGATTAGCATTAACAATATCATTATATGCCAATAACTTATTTGTTGTGTTATCACTTCCGTTTTTATTGTGTATTGTGTCAAGCAGACTAGTTGTGTATTCAGGTAATGCAATATTTAGAGGAATGGCAATAAATAAAATGTTTTACATGCCTCAGAGCAGTCCAACCACATATTGTTCTATGGGAATTCTACTTGTAGCATTGTTATTTATGGGGTATGTCTTTTTTAATATTAAGGGGGCAAGATGTGATGTTTTATAACGACAAGAAAACAGTCAAGGAAAGAAATAGAACTGTTTTAATATGGTTAGTGGCAGGAATTGCGTTGATAATATGGATTGCCTTTACTATCCGGGTTAATGCGGCTTTTCCTAATAAAGAGATAATTGTCTGTCATTCAGGTGAATGGATAGATTATTCACCCAATATAGATGGTGTCATCAATGCTGATGTAAGCATTTCTCCGGTATCATGCACAATGTACACAAAAGATGACTTACAAAAAAAGTATGGAGATTATAATTTATGTTTTTTATCTGATTCCTTAAATCCCGAGATTAGATATCTGGTTTTTGAGATAAATATAAGAAATAATGGAAAAGAACCGGTTAATGCGAATCGACTTACTTCGTATTACTTGTACAGCACACCATATAATGGAGATTACAATGCTTTGGAAAGAATTACTGATGGCACAACTGATATTAATCCAGGCGAAACGAAAACATTTGAACTGTGCACGCTTATTAGAGAAAAAGATGCAGTAATGATAAATTGCCATGAAAGATACGTTAAATCTGATGTATATATTTTGTTAACACAGTATCCAATGGAAAGACGTCTTGTTTTTTCAATATCAGAGCAGGAATAGTTTATGAAAAAAATATATAAAAAATATCTGAGCATCTGTGGGGTTAAGTATTGGCTTGCGTATATTATTGCAACATTGCTTATCAATTTGATTGGAAGATTTGCACACATTAATAGACAAGTAATTGGTTCAGCATGTTTAAAGGATTATATCATAACATTTAATTTTAGGATAGCAAGTCAGATTTTTATTCCTTCTGTTAGTTTCTTTATGCTGGTATATCTGATAAGAATGTTTGATGATAACAGAGTAGTAAGATTTGTAAACATAAGAATGTATTATGTCAAGCTGCTTGCAGGATGTATAATGGTTTGCACTCTGTGTCTCACTACATCATATGTGTTAATACTGTTATCAGGTCTAATCTACAGTGGATATATTGTTGACAACTGGGGAGAGATGGATTCTTTTGCATATAATATGTATGGTGAAATGCTTTCAGATATTTCATTTTTTAGAATACTAACTGCTGTATTTATAGTATGGTTTTTAATTGAGTTTATTAATATAGAGTTGTGCATTATCATTCACAGATTTTCTAACAGCTGGATAATTGGATATATTATCTGCCAATTCATCAACTTTTGTATGTGTCTAGAAATTGGCAAAAATAAGTATATAGATTTTTTTATTAATTATTCTGTATATCGTAACGGGTGGAATGCATCATCTGTACTGCCTCTTGTGGTAGGAGGTTCAATTGGGTTTGTGTTTATAATGCTAATGGGAAAGGCGGATAATTTAAGAAAGCGAATATGAATTTAAAAATAGTAAAAGCTGATTTGAATCGTGGAATAATAAAGAGAAAAAATCTGTATATCGCAATACTGTTAGTAATAGTTTTTCTTGGCATTATTACAGTTATGATGGTTGAAAATAAGATTGATTCCGGAAGATATAATGGACAGATATCTCTAGGAGATATAATTCTTCTCTTTTATAAGGGTAGTTTAATAGTTAATCCTAATAACGTTAATAGTTTTTACATATCGGAACAATATCTGTTTATGTCATTGTGTATTATATTTGCTGTGGGGAATTATGCACAGAAAGACATTTATGGAATTGGTATGCAGGTAATTGTGCGCTGCCAAAAAATTAAACAGTGGTATTTAAGCAAAATAATATGGTGTATTGTTAACAGCATAGCTATAAACATAGCAATAATTGTTACGTTAGTTATTTTATGTCTGTTATCAAGATATAAATTAACATTTGGAATACATGAAGAATTATTGTCATTATGTGGATTTGAAAAAATTACTGTATCCAAAACTGTTGAAACAATTTTTTTGATTGGTGTTATTATTCCGTTCTTATCCACAATGGCGATTATGATTATTCAAATGGTTTTGTCACTTGTGTTATCACCTGTGATTTCTATCCTGTTTGTTGTGACAGAGACAGTTGCAACTGTCTTTTCTCGAAGTAGTATATTCTTGAGCAATGGTTTGATGTGTAGACGTAATGCCAATTTTTACCCGAATGGAACCAGCAGCTTAGGAATAATGGTATGTGCCATAATTGAAATTGCCATTGCATTGGTTGTTGGCTATATCTATTTAAATAAAATAGATATGATGTCGGAAAAGGAGTCATAGATGAAAATAATATTAAAAAATGTTTCAAAAGAGATAAAGGGAGTTAAAGTCCTTGATAATATTAATTATGAATTCACTAGCGGAAAGGTATATGGACTTAAAGGAAAAAACGGCTCAGGGAAAACTATGTTGATGAGAGCTGTCAGTGGGCTTATTAAAGTTAAAGGTGAAGTGGAAATAGATGGTAAGATTCTTGGAAAGGACTTTACTTTTCCACCTAGTATAGGAATACTTATTGAAAATCCGTCTTTTGTTGGTGAATATACTGGGATAAAAAATCTTGAGATGCTTGCATGCATTAAAGATGAAATTAGAATAGATGACATTAAGGAAACAATGAGACAGGTAGGACTTGATCCTAATGACAAAAGAACTTATAGAAAATACTCATTGGGTATGAAGCAGAAACTTGGTATAGCAGCTGCAATAATGGAAAAACCCGATATAATAATTCTTGATGAACCTATTAACGCTCTTGATGAAGAAGGTTCATTGCGGATACATACTATATTGGAAGAACAGAAGAAAAGAGGAGCAATTATAATAATTGCCTGCCATGATAAGGAAGAACTTGAGATGCTGTCTGATGAAATAATAGAGATAGCAGGTGGTAGGATATATTATAGCAAATCACAACGCACTCCTGCGGCTGTTATTACAGACAATATGTCTTTACATAAATAAACACATATCTTGGATAAATCAACATTTTACAACTTTAAAAATATAATATCATAACTTATAATAAAAATAAGGTAATATCATCTAATAGCTTATGCTTTTATTATTAACTGTTTATTTACAGCCACGCTCTTAAGAATGGAGAATACCATGCGAATTTTTATATGTGACGACGACCCTGTCATTCAGAATCAGCTTCATACTCTTCTGACAAAATATT